>JALUAB010000090.1 GCA_027051195.1 Hyphomicrobiales bacterium | reverse complement strand
CTGCGCAAGCCGGTGGACGCCTTTTTCGAAAAGGTGACGGTGAACGCCGAAGACCCCACCCTGCGCGAGAACCGGCTGAAGCTGCTCTCCGGCATCCGCGACGTGGCGCGGCTCATCGCCGATTTCTCGAAGATAGAGGGCTGATTCAGAAATCACGGCGCAGGCCGAAGCCCAGATAGTTGGAGCCGGTCCTGCGCGGGCTTATGACGCCCCAGATGCCGGAGCGGTGATGCAGGCGGAACACCAGATGCCAGTCCGGCGCATCCGCCGGGGTCAGCTCGAATTCCGTCAGGATGTAGAACTGAAACTGTTTTGTATTGACGCCGCGAATGCCTTCCGGCCCCTTCTCGTAACGCGGTGGTTTCAGCGCATATGACAGGCCGTTTCCATAGGCGAAGTTCACCGAGGCCGCATCGGAGAAATGCCAATCCGGCGTGCGCCAGACAAGCGCACCGGTCAGCTCCACGTGTTTCTGCTTTCCCCAATGCTTCACCACCTGCCCGGCCAGCTCCAGCCGGTGCCCGCGCCAGTCACCCAGCGGGGTAGGGATGGTGAAATCCGGCAAAATGGTGCGCGAAAGCTCCAGCGAGGTGAGATGGGCATCATGGAAGGTGAGCTTTCCGGTCACGGCGTTGTAGGGCAGTTCGGGCAGGTTTGTTTCTGCCCACACGGCCCAGAAAGCGCCCAGGCGCCAAGTCGTCTCCTGCGCCTGCGCCTGCAACGCAAGCAGCAGCCCCATGCAAGAGCCAACCAGAAATGCACACAACCGGCGCGACTTCATTACCGAACGCCTCTCCCCCGGAAAACATAGCACAATTCAATTTAATCATGAATTGTAAAAATTGTTCAAATCAGGCATGGCGCGAAAAAGCGGTACCCGCCCCTTCTCTCACGCTACCCTGTGCGACGGAATGTTCCGCACCGCTCGCCTTGCCCGCCCCCGCCTTCGCGCCTATGCTGCGGCCAACCCGCAACGAAAGACAGACGGAGCGTCATCGTGAGCAAGGGCGTGGTGGTGCCATTCGGCGATCCTTCCCCGGGCGGGCGGCCGGCCTCGCTGCAGCCGCTGCTGGAGATCACCGCCGATGACATGGGGAAGATCGACCGGATCATCTATTCCTACGCGGAAGCGCATGTGGAGCTGATTCCGAAGCTGGCAGGGCATCTCATCAGCTCCGGCGGCAAGCGTCTGCGCCCCATGATCACCATCGGCGCGGCGAAGATGTTCGACTATGCGGGCGAGACGCATGTGAAGATCGCCTGCGCCGTGGAGTTCCTTCACACCGCCACGCTGTTGCACGACGACGTGGTGGACGAAAGCGACGAGCGCCGCGGGCGCAAGGCGGCGCGCCTCATCTGGGGCAACCAGGCCACCGTGCTGGTGGGCGACTACCTGCTGGCGCAGTGCTTCAAGATGATGGTGGAAACGGAGAACATGGAGGCGCTGCGCATCATGTCCTCTGCCGCCGCCGACATCGCCGAGGGCGAGGTGTTCCAGCTCACGCTTCAGAACAACGTCGCCACCACGGAAGACGACTACATGCAGATGATCGAGTGGAAGACGGCCACCCTGTTCGCCGCCGCCGCCGAGCTGGGCGCGGTGGTGGCCGGCCGGCCGCCGGAGGAGCAGGCGGCGCTGCGCTCCTACGGCCGCAACCTAGGCATCGCCTTTCAGCTGGTGGACGACGCGCTGGACTACGGCGGCTCCTCCGCGCGCATGGGCAAGAAGGTGGGCGACGACTTCCGCGAGGGCAAAATCACCCTGCCCGTGGTGCTGGCGTGGCGGCGCGGAAACGAGGAGGAGCGTGCCTTCTGGCAGCGCGTCATCGAGAAGCGCGAGCAGCATGAGGGTGACCTGGAACGCGCACTGGAGCTGATGAAGAAACACGGTGCGCTGGCCGACACCGTTGAGCGCGCCCGCCACTATGGAGCCATCGCGCGGGATGCGCTGGCCGCCTTTCCGCCGCATCCGGCGCGTGATGCGCTGATGGAGGCGGTGGAGTTCTGCATCGCCCGGGCGTATTGATCCCTTCCGGCGGCCCTGCGTTTCCCGCCCCCTGCCCTTGACCGATGTCCTTGTGCCGTTTCCCGCCTTGCGGTTTAATGTTCCGAAAAGAACACGCGCAACCGCGAGCCAAGGGGAGGATGAGGCATGAGCGACACGGCAGGCGGAAGACCGGGCGGCCCGAAGTGCATCGCCATTCTCGGGCCGCAGGGCAGCGGCAAGACGACGCTGCTGGAAGCCATCCTGCACCGCACCGGCGCCATTTCCCGCATGGGCGATCCGCAAGAGGGAACGGCGGTGGGCGACGCCTCGCCGGTGGCGAAGCAGTTCAACGGCGGGGTGGAATTGAACGTCGCTGCCTGCGAATTCATGGGCGACACCTATACCTTCATCGACTGTCCCGGTTCCGCCGAGTTCGCCGGCCTCATGCGCCCGATGCTGCCCGCCGTGGATGCGGCGGTGGTGGTCATCGAGCCGGATCCCGCCCGCGCCCCGGCGCTGCAAGCCATCCTCAAGCAGCTCGATGAACTGAACATCCCGCGCCTCTTGTTCGTGAACAAGATCGACACGGCTTCCGGTTCCATCCGCGAGATGCTTCAGGCGTTCCAGCCGGTTTCCGACAAGCCGCTGGTGTTGCGCCAGATTCCCATATGGAAGGACGGCATCGCCATCGGCACCATCGATCTGGCGCTGGAGCGGGCCTACATCTTTCGAGAACACGCCGAGGCGGAAGTGGTGGACGTGCCGAAGGACGAGGCGGAACGCGAGAAGGACGCGCGCTTCGAGATGATGGAGAAGCTCGCCGATTACGACGACGAGCTGCTCGAAGCGCTGCTCTCCGACATGGAGCCACCCACCGAGAAGGTGTTCGAGGATTTACGCGCGGAGATGCAGCAGGGGGTCATTACCCCGGTGCTCCTTGGCTCGGCGAAGAACGAGAACGGCATCCTGCGGCTGATGAAATCGCTGCGGCACGACGTGGCGGGCGTGCGCGCCACCTGCGAACGGCTGGGCATCGACCCGGACGCGGAGGCCGCCACCGGCTACGTGATGGCCGCCTTCTTCCTGCAGCAGGGCAAGATGACGCTGGCGCGACTGTTCACCGGCGCGCTGAAGGAGGGCGACACGATTTACGGCGCCAACGACGCGGAGGCGCGCGTGGGCGGCCTGTTCCGCATGATGGGGCAGGAGGCGAAGAAGCTGGGCAATGGCCTCGTGGCGGGCGACGTGGCGGCCATGGCGCGCACGGAAGGCCTGCCGCCGGGCACGGCCTTCGCCACGGACAAGGGGGCCATCCCAGAAATCGAGGCGCCCAGGCCGCCGCAGCCGGTCTATGGCCTGGCGATCACCGTGCCGGACAGCAAGGACGAGGTGAAGCTCTCCCAGGCCTTGGCGAAACTGCTGGAGGAGGACCCGTCGCTGGCGGTGGAACACAACCTGGACACCGGCGAGCTGGTGCTGTGGGGCCAGGGCGAGATGCACCTGCGCGTGGCGCTGGACAAGCTGAAGCAGAAGTTCGGTGTGACGGTGGAGGCGCACCCGCGCAGCATCGCGTTCAAGGAGACCATCCGCAAGCCGGCGAAGGCGCGCGGACGGCACAAGAAGCAGACCGGCGGGCACGGGCAATACGGCGACGTCATACTGGAAATCAAGCCGCTGGTGCGTGGCGAGGGTTTCAAGTTCACCGAAACCATTCACGGCGGCGTGG
>JALUAB010000089.1 GCA_027051195.1 Hyphomicrobiales bacterium | reverse complement strand
AAGAAAAAACCGGATGCCACGGGGCATCCGGCCGATGTTTCACGCTCTGCGGGCGCTCGCCTGAAAGCACCCGGGACGCCTCAGTTGACGGCGTCCTTGAGGCCCTTGCCGGGCTTGAACTTCGGCATGCGCGCGGCCGGCAGGGTCTTCGTCTCGCCGGTGCCGGGAATACGCACCTGGCGCTCCGCCCGCATGGGCGCGGAGAACGTGCCGAAGCCCACAAGGCGCACCTCGTCCCCCTTCTTCAGCGCCTCGATGACGGTCTCGATGGCCGCATCCAGCGCCGCCTGCGCCTGCGCCTTGGTCAGCCCCGCCTTGTCTGCCACGGCGGCGATGAGTTCCTGCTTGTTCATGTCTTTTCCCCTTGTCTTCGGTTGGTCACTCGTGGACGGCGCGCCCCCGGTATGTTTGCGCAAGGCCCGTCCGTTTCCCATCGCGGAAAAGCCTAGGCCGTGACAGGCCGCTCCGACGGTGAGAAGCCGCCAAGAACATTACCTGCCGTCCGGACCATCCGCCAAAGGAAAAGCCGGCGCCGAAACCTGCCGCACCTGTGCGCGGCACGCGCCGGACATTCCCGCATTGTCGCTGATACCCACACTGACTTCCGACCCGGATGGCTTGCCAAGTCTGCCGCCGGGAGTCAAGCCAAAATGACGGCGGCCCGCTCCGGAAAAAGCCCCGGCGCGGGCCGCTTTCGTCCCTTGTCCGCCACATGCGGTTCAGTGCGCGTGACGCACCTCGCCCGACCCTTCATCACCGGCCGGCGGCGGACATTTCGCCTCGTCCTCCTCCGTCCATTCGATGGGCTCGGGCTTCTTCACCAGCGCCCGTTCGATGACCTGATCCACGTGCTTGACCGGCACTATCTCCAGCCTGGACTTCACGTTGTCCGGAATCTCGGCCAGGTCCTTTACGTTGTCCTCCGGTATGAGCACCGTGCGTATGCCGCCGCGCACCGCCGCCAGCAGCTTTTCCTTGAGCCCGCCGATGGGCAGCACCCGGCCGCGCAAGGTGATCTCGCCGGTCATGGCCACATCGCGGCGCACCGGAATGCCGGTGAGCACGGAGACGATGGCGGTGACCATGGCGACGCCAGCGGACGGACCGTCCTTGGGCGTGGCGCCCTCCGGCACGTGTACGTGAATGTCCTTCTTGTCGAATACCGTGGGCCGGATGCCAAATTCCGGTGCGCGCGAGCGCACGTAGGAGGACGCCGCGGCGATGGACTCCTTCATCACATCGCGAAGGTTCCCGGTCACCGTCATCTTGCCGCGACCATACATGTCCACGGCCTCGATGGTGAGCAACTCGCCACCGGCTTCGGTCCATGCCAGACCCGTGACCACGCCCACCTGGTCCTCCTCCTCCATCTCGCCGAAACGGAAACGCGGCACGCCCAGGAACTTCTCCAGATTGCGCCGGGTGATGCGCACGCTCTTCTTCTTCGTGGTCACCAGCTCCTTCACCGCCTTGCGGGCCAGCTTGTTGACCTCGCGCTCGAGATTGCGCACGCCGGCCTCGCGGGTGTAGAGGCGGATGACCGCGAGCAGCGCCTCGTCGGAGATGGAAAACTCGCCCTTCTTCAGCCCGTGGCTCTTCAGCGCCTTGGGCAGCAGGTGGCGCTTGACGATCTCCATCTTCTCGTCTTCCGTGTAGCCGGCGATGCGGATGATCTCCATGCGGTCAAGCAGCGGCGGCGGAATGTTCAGCGTGTTCGCCGTGGTCACGAACATCACGTTGGAGAGGTCATATTCCACCTCGAGGTAGTGATCCATGAAGGTGCTGTTCTGCTCCGGATCCAGCACCTCCAGGAGCGCCGCCGCCGGGTCGCCGCGGTAGTCCATGCCCATCTTGTCGATCTCGTCCAGCAGGAACAGCGGGTTGCAGGTGCCCGCCTTCTTCATGGACTGGATGATCTTGCCGGGCATGGAGCCGATGTAGGTGCGGCGATGACCGCGGATCTCCGCCTCGTCGCGCACGCCACCCAGCGACATGCGCACGAACTTGCGCCCCGTGGCCTTGGCAATGGAACGCGCCAGCGACGTCTTGCCCACGCCCGGCGGACCGACCAGGCACAGGATCGGGCCGCGCAGCCTGTTGGCGCGCTGCTGCACGGCGAGATACTCGATGATGCGCTCCTTGACCTTCTCCAGGCCGTAATGGTCGGCATCCAGCACCTGCTGCGCGTAGGCGAGATCCTTCTTCACGCGAGAGCACTTGCCCCAGGGCAGCGAGAGCAGCCACTCCAGGTAATTGCGCACGACCGTGGCCTCGGCCGACATAGGCGACATCTGGCGCAATTTCTTCAGCTCGGCTTCCGCCTTCTCGCGCGCCTCCTTGCTGAGCTTCGTCTTGCGTATGCGCTCTTCCAGCTCGGCCAGCTCATCCTCGCCTTCGCCGCCCAGCTCCTTCTGAATGGCCTTCATCTGCTCATTCAGATAATATTCGCGCTGGGTCTTCTCCATCTGCTTCTTGACGCGGTTGCGGATACGCTTCTCCACCTGCATCACGGAGATCTCGCCTTCCATGACGGTGAAGACCTTCTGCAGCCGCTCGGTGATGTCGGCGATCTCGAGGATTTCCTGCTTGTCCGGAAGCTTGACCGCGAGGTGCGCCGCCACGGTGTCAGCCAGCTTGCCGTGATCCTCTATGCCGACCACGGATTCGATGGCTTCCTGCGGCACCTTCTTGTTGAGCTTCACGTAGGTCTTGAACTGATCGACGACGGTGCGCGCCAGCGCCTCCGTCTCGCGCTCGTCGCCCATCGTTTCCTCGATGGGATCGACCTCGGCCTCGAAATACTCGTCGGTGCGCACGTATTCGCCGATGCGCGCGCGCTGGCCGCCTTCCACCAGCACCTTCACGGTGCCGTCGGGCAGCTTGAGCAGCTGCATCACCTGAGCGATGGTGCCAACGCGGTAGATATCCTCCGGCTGGGGGTTGTCGTCGGCCGGGTTCTTCTGCGCCACCAGCAGGATGCGGCGGCCGCGGGCCATGGCCTCCTCCAGCGCGCGGATGGAACGCTCGCGGCCCACGAACAACGGCGCGATCATGTGCGGAAAGACCACGATGTCGCGCAACGGCAGCACCGGAATGCGCTCGTTGGCGGTGGTCTCGGGAGTGTCGATGGGGTTGTCCGTCATGGTGCAGTTTCGTCCTTTCTGCTGTTGCGGGCCCTTGCGCCCCGCCTTTCGGGCCGCGGCCACGTTGCGCGGCGGCCGGGGGAATCATGCCTTCAGTATGCCTCCCGCCCGTGCGTCGCGCCAGCGTGCGAGGCGGTTTTCGCACAATTTGAAGGCGCGAAAATGGCGCTGGAACGTGCCAGGCCCGCCATGTGGTTCAGGCACGAAATGGGCAGTGACCGGCACATTTTCAAGGCTGGCGACGCCGGCGCCAGCGCGAGAGGGGTGGCTTTCCACTCCCCGGAGAGGATGAAGGAAGAGCAAGAGCGCGATCCCGTGGAGGATCGCGCCCTTCTTCATGTTCGTCGAAGACTTCACGTGCCAGGCTCAGGACCCATAAATTGCGTGGCGCCAGTCTGGTGCAAAATCGGCAATTAGCAATGGATTATCGAGATTTGCGCCAGACCCTTCGGGCGACATTTTCGCTTCATCTCGCTGGCTTTTCACCCTTGGAAATAGCTTTGGTTATTCCATGCGGGCGAAAAGCCAGCGATATTTCGCGAAAATGCCGCTGGCATCCACGCCCTTTATGGGTCCTGAGCCTAGACGTCTTCA
>JALUAB010000088.1 GCA_027051195.1 Hyphomicrobiales bacterium | reverse complement strand
AAGCCGCGGAAGTTCACGGCATTGCCGAATTTGTCTCGGCAGGTGGAGAAGCTCTTGTCGCAGCCTGCCACGGCCAGCACCGCATCACCGGCGGCCAGCGTCTCCGGCGGCTGACGCCCCAGGGTGAACACCGCCTGCCCGCCCTGCAGCCGGTGGGCCAGCACCACCGAGCGGAAGCCCGCCACGACACCCGTGGTGACCTCCACGTGGCCGTGGGTGAAAAATCCCTCGGTGAAGCCAGCCAGGCCGGAAAGACGCACTTCCACGCCGTTCACGGCATCCACCGTGCCGGTGCCCTGCCAGGCGGCATCGGCGAGGTTCACGCCGCAGCGGGCGTCGCCCAGGGCGGCGTCGCAGGCATGGGTGAAAACGCGGCCGCGCACCTCCGCCAGCCGCGCCGCCAGTGTGCGCACCTCGGCCTCGAAGTGCAACGCGCCGCGGCGCACCCGGCCAAGCTGGCCCGCGCCCATGAGCACGCGGTTTTCTGGCGCCTGCCAGTCCACGAGCCACCATTCCACATCCGCGCCGTCATAGTAGCCGGCGGAGATATCTTCCTCCGTAATGGTGGCGGCGGAAAGCGCGCCGGCGATTTCCGTCTGCCCGACGGCCAGACCCAGGGCGCGCTCGGCATCCGCCGGGGTGAAGCCAGTGGCGGCGTGGAAGGTCGCCCCATCGAAGGTGATGTCCTCATCGTGGTCGGTGAAGCCCAGCACCACACCGTCGGCGCGGGTGAGTTTCCAGCAATTGCACAGCGTGGTGACGCCAGAGTCCAGCTTGGCCTGGAGGGCGGAGGGGATGGCCTTCATTCGCGCCCCTCCATCGCATCACCACCAACCTCGTCATGCCCGGTCTTGTCCCGGGCATCCAGGGCAACGCACTCATGAGCGTGAGGCATGAAATGTGGAGCACCGTTGCCCTTGCAGATTTTGGCCCTGGATTGCCGGCACAAGGCCGGCAATAACGAGCAGGAAATCATTCCTTTACCTCCACGATCTCGATATCCGGGGCCTGGCCATGGCGATAGCTTTCCAGATCCAGGCGCAGGTCGTCAGCATCGAAACGGGCCGGCACGTCGAATTCGAAACCCGCCGTTATGAGCGCGCCGGCGGCGGGCGCGGTGTCGAAGGAGATGACGCCGGTGGCGTGATCGACGGTGAAGCCGCCGGTCAGTTCGGCGCCGTCGATGGCCACGCGCACGGTGCCGGGCACGGGTCGGGTAATGCGGCGCACCTCGGCATTGGCGGCATCACCGTAGTGCTTGACCAGCTGGAAGGTGGTGGTGACGCCGTCGCCGGTGCCCAACTCCTGATCGGTGGGCGTCGACTCCCGCAGCGGCGGGCAGGATTTCCAGTCCACCCAGTCGCGGAAGCGGAAGGCGTGCAGCCGCCCACGGCGGGCCTCGAAGAAGGTGATGACCGCGTGCAGGTCGTCCATGGTCTTGAGGCCATAGCCCACCTGCCAGCGGCGGCGGGCGAAGCGCCAGCGGGCGTTGCGCTGCTCGTGGCCGGAGGCCAGCGTCACCACGTCGGTGCGGCGCTCCACGTGCGAAAGCGCCCGCCGCGCGATGGCCGGCGGAAAGCGAACATCGTGAAAGGCAGTCATGATGGGCATCCTGCTCTTGACTATTATTTAGAATGATTATAATTTGCGCTCATGACGAAGTTGCGAGGCATTGCGGTGGTTTCTCTGGGCGTGGCTGCGGGCGTGTTCGCGCTGAAATGGGTGGCGGCGGACATGACCGGGTCGCTGGCCATGCGCGCCAACGCGCTTGAGAAGCTCCTCAACATCGCCACCGCCGGCATCGTGCTGTTCGCCCTGCTCTCGCGCCGGAATGCCCGCCAGCCGGCACCGGCGGAGCGCGTGGCCTCGGCGCTGCTGGCGTTGCTCATCGGCTATGCCGGGCTGTCGCTGTTCCAACAGGCGCTACAGGCCACCGATGCGGCGGCGCGGGCACTTTCCCCCGCCGGGTTCGCCGCCAGCCTGCTGGCCAGCATGCTCAACGGGCTGTGGGGCATGATGCTGGTGCGCACGGGCCGACGATACAATGCACCGGCCATGGTGGCCGACGGACGGCACCTGCAGGCGGACGTGCTGGGCTCGCTGCTCATCCTGTCCGGCGCCCTGCTGCAAACCGGCTGGCTGGACCGGATGCTGGCGGCGGGCGTGGCGCTGCTGCTGGCATATCGCGCGGGACAGGTGATGCGCGATGCCCTGTGCTGCACGGCGCCGCAGACGAAACACGCCCACACCTGATCCCGCGACCGGGTCACAGCTGCCTCTGGCCCTCTGCCACGGCGCGGGCCAGCTCGGCGGCGATGCGGCCGCGGTTGCGGCGGAACCCCTCGGCGTCCGTCGTGGTGATGTTCATGGTCACGTTGACCGGTGCCGCGCCGCCGCCCGCCGCGCGCACGCCCAGGCGGCCATCCGAGCCGCGCGCCAGCGGCAATATGGCCTCCGGCCCGGCCTCGCCCATCAGGCCCAGCCCGCCACCGTGGGCGAACATGGTGGGGCCACCCACTACGCCACCACGGGCAAAGGGCACGACACCCGCCAGCGCGCCGCCAAGGGCGGAAGCAATGCCGGAAACGGCAGGCTTCAGCGCCGCCTGCAACGACATGCGCAGCAGTGATTGGGCGATGGAGCGCAACACGTCCGAAAACCTGCGGCCCGAGAGAATGGCATCGGCGAAGCCGCGGCTGATGGTATCGGCAAAGCCGGCGGAGAGGCGCTGCACCTGTTGCATCTCGCGGCGCATTTTCGCCGTCTCCAAACGCACGGGGATGACGATCTCTTCCAGCTGGTCTGGCATGGGGCTTCACTCTCCGAAACGTTTGATGAGGTCTTCCAGCGTCGCGCGGTCGGGCGGCGCGGGGGGCAGGGCCTGTTCCAGCAGCGCGAACAGCTCGCGCGGCGTCATGCGCCAGAATTCAGATGGCGCGATGCCCAGCCTCAACACCGCCACGGCGAACAGCCGACGAAAGGGAAAGCGGATCATGCGCCACCGTCCAGCTCCGCTTCTTCGGCGCCGCCGGGAAAGGTGGCGGCCAGCAGCCTTGCGGCCAGCGCAACGAAGCCTTGCACGCCGTCTTCGTGCGTCATGCTTGCCACTTCCTCCTCCGTAATGGTATTTCCCGCACCGCGCAGACCGGCGGTGATGAGCCGGATGAGATCGCGACTGGAGAAATGGCCCCGTTCGAAGCGCTCCACGAGAGCCAGCAGGCTGTCCGCTTCCAGGGCCTCCTCCAGCTCCGCCAGCGCGCCCAGCGTGAGGCGCAGACGGCAGGATTTTCCATTGAGCCTGGCGGTAATGGTGCCGTCGGTGAATGAGGTGTTCATGAGATCCTGGTCGAGATTCGGCTTTTTCATGCTATCCATTGAATTTTTATAATTTTCTTATCTTTCCTCATGTTGCGTAGAGGCTGGTTCTCAGAAACTGATTCAGGTCAGGTTGAGACATTGATTCAACCAGCCATTAACCACTTCATAAGGCGGTGAAGGTGAGCTGGCCGGCGGATTCCAGCGACAGTTCGAAGGTGAGCGCGCCGTCGTGCTCGCCGGCGTATTCCAGCGCGGTGATCTGAAACGGCCCCTGCACGATGCCGAAATCGGGAACGATGATCTGCCACTGGCGGATTTCGTCATCGAAGAAGAGCTGGCGCACGAGGGCGTCGCTGGCCGCGTCGCGGAAGATGCCGCTTCCCGAGATGGAAGCATGGCGCACACCGGCGCCGGCCAGCAACTCGCGCCACTGGCCGGGAGAAAGCTGATGTGTGGCGTCCGCCGTGCCGGTGGCGAAGCTCAGGCGGTGGCTGCGCA
>JALUAB010000087.1 GCA_027051195.1 Hyphomicrobiales bacterium | reverse complement strand
GAGCCGCACGTGCTGAACCGACGCGACGACATCATCACCTTCCTGCGCACGCGGCGCTCAACGGTGGCGGCCGACATTTGCGGGCCCGGCCCGACCGAGGAACAACTCTCGCTGATGCTGGAGGCGGCCTGCCGGGTGCCCGATCACGGCAAGCTGGCGCCGTGGCGGTTCATCGTGTTTCGGGGTGCAGGGAAAAAGCGCTTCGCCGACTTCCTGGCGGAGCGCTGGCGCGCGTTGCATCCGGACGCACCCGTCGATGGGCCGGTGCCGGAGGCCGATTTCGTCGCCGCATCGCCCCTGGTGATCGCGGTGGTTTCACGCGTTACGGAGCACCCGAAAATTCCGGCGTGGGAGCAGCGGATGTCGGCCGGCGCCGCCTGCCAGAACCTGCTGCTTGCGGCGCAGGGCATGGGGCTGGCGGCGCAATGGCGCACCGCGTGGCCAGCCTATGACGAAGCGGTGGCACGGCGGCTGGGACTGGCGGAGAAGGAGCGTATTGCCGGCTTTTTTTACATCGGGCAACGCAGGAAGGAAGCGGCGCCGCCGAGTGACCGCCGCCGTCCCCACTGGCGCGACCTCACGCGCTTCTTCGGCGAGGAGGATATCGCATGAACGGGGCGCGGGCGCGCGGCGCCATTCTGCTCGACAAGGACGGAGTGCTGGTGGACTTTCACCGCACCTGGAAGCCGGCCATCAAGCGGGCGGCGGCGCGGGTGGCTCGACTGGCGGTGGACACGGAGCCGGAAGCCGGGGACGGAATGCTGGCGGCGCGGCTGCTGGCGGCGGTGGGGCATGATGCGTCCAGCGACACTTTCCTGCCCGGCTCCATCTGGGCCGCCGGCACGCAGGAAGAGCTGTTCGACGCCTGGGCGGCCGCCCTGCCCGGCGTGGCGCGCGAGGCCATCGCAGCGGAAGTGACGGCGGAGCTGTCCGCAGCCGAACCGCTGGCTCCCGTGCCTTTGGGCGCGCTGCAGCGGGCTCTGGAAGAAGCGCGCAACGCGGGGTGGAAGCTGGCGGTGGTAACCAACGATCTCAGCGAGTCCGCCAGGACAACGGCGCGGCGGCACGGCTATGAACACCTGCTGGAGGCCATCGTCGGTTCCGACATGGTGCAACGACCGAAGCCGTGGCCGGATCTGGTGCACCACGCGGCGGCGAGGCTGGCCCTGCCGCCAGCGTGCATGGTGGTGATCGGCGACAACGTGCATGACGGCAAAATGGCCCGCGCCGCCGGTTGCGCGGCGTTCATCGGCGTTACTTCAGGCACCTCCGGACGGGAGGATCTCGCACCGCTGGCGGCGGCGGTGGAAGCGGATGTCCTGGCAGCCCTGCGGCGGGCGCTCACCCTGTGGCAACAGGCTTCCGCCTGAACGCCGTGATCAGGGAATCTGCAGAACCTCTTCTTCGGCGGAGCCGTGGATGAGGTCGCCCATGGCCTGTACCAGCCGCGACCACTCCAGTTCTTCCAGCGGAATGATGCGCACGTCGAAAATGGCGGCCTTGCCCATGAGCGCCTGATAACGCGGCTTGTCTCCCCGCAATTCGTCGTAGAGGTCGGATGTGACCAGCACGCCTACGCGGTCGTCGTCACGGCCGAAATGGTCGCACAGGTTGTCGGCCTCGTGCAGGGCGTCCATCAGGCGGTTGCGCAGCTTGCGGTTGGAGGTGTCGAAATCCGATTGCAGCGCCTTGCACGAAATGAAGGCGAGACGCGAGCCCTTGCGCAGGATGACGTCGATCTCGTTCTCGCCGCGGAAGCCCTTCACCTCCCAGCCGACGCATTGTGCGTAAAGCCCCTCCTCGGCGCCGGCGTGCATGCCGGCCAGCCAGGCCAGCTCCTCCAGCCAGCCACCAGAAAGAAAACGGCGGCCGACGGCGCCCAGCGCCCGCAAGACCCCATCATGCTCGCCCACCAGGCCATGCGTGCGCAATTCCTCCAGCATGGCCGCGGCACTTTCCGGCAGAGCGGAGCGGGCGGCGCCATCGAGGCCGGGGCCACCCATGAGGGCATCGCGCAAGGGTTCGAAAGCGCGATAATCATTGCCAATCAGGCGCAACAGCGCCTGGCGGGAGAGCGCTTCGCTTTCGTCCCCTCCGCAGCCTTTCAGAAAGGCGTTGCGCTGTTGCAGCAGTTCGGCGATGGAAGGCATGAAACCGGCCGATGGTGAACCAGATATCGACTTGTGTTCCGGTCGTCGCTCTTATCGCCCCGCAGGGTGCGATTGGCAACCGGCAATTTGCCGCCCCGCGCACACGGGCTGGCGGGGCGGCAAGCCACGTTACCGTCAGTTAAGCGGCTTCTTCAGGGTGAAGGCACCACGGAGCTGGCCCAGCCTGAAGCCGGTGGCCTGATCCTGCGGGTAATGCTTGCGGATGACCGCCAGCACGTCCTCGCTCACCTTTTCGCCATGACAGTTCAGGCACGGCTTCATGGTGGGGATGGCCTTCATCAGGCGGAAGACCTTGCGACCGTTTTCCTCGACGATCTCGGCCTTCACCAGCTTCTTCGGGTCGGCGCCTTCGGCGATCTTCTTCTCGAACTCCTCCAGCACCGCCTTTTCCCAGGCGTCCGGCGCATTCTTCGGATTGCGCAGCTTCAGCGCCGTGCGCCCCACCTGCCAGCCCTTCGCGTTATGCTTCGCCGTGATCTCCTGCGCCTTGGTGTTGCACACATCCACGGCGCCGGCGGGGCCCTTCTCCTTCATGGCGGAAACGAGCGTGCCCTTCAGCTCCTTGAAGAAGCCCTGGATGATCTCCCTCGCCTCTCCCTTCAGTTCAGCCATGTCCGGCTTCTCAGCCGCCAGTGCCGGCATGGCGGCGCCACCCGCCAGCACGATGGCGAGTGCCGCATGACGCAGTGCCTGTTTCATGGTGTCCATCCTCCTCGGTTGGGATCTCCTGCCCTCGAGATCCTTATTCATGATCGCGCCGCGGAAGGAATCTTCCTACCGCTTGCGCATTAGAGGGCAGGAAATGGGCAAAAGTGCAACCATTCATTCTCTTCCGGATCACGGAAACGCCAGCGTGTTCGCCAATCAGGGCTCGAAAAGACCGGCGGAGCCGAAGCATGCGACAACCTGCCTCACATGAGAGCCGGCAGCAGGACTTTACATTTTCTAACTTAGAATTATTCTAAATACAGAAAGTGGGCGGGGGTTGCGCCCCCTCCCGCTTCCGAAAAGCAGGTCAAGAAAAAAGAGGAGCCGAAACCATGACCGACACCATCAATGAAACGACCGTCGCCAACGAGGCCACACCGGCCATGCCGCGCCTGAACGAGCCGGCGCCGGACTTCACCGCACCGACCACGCACGGCGTGAAGTCGCTGTCCGACTACCGCGGCAAGTGGCTGGTGCTGTTCTCGCACCCGGCGGACTTCACGCCCGTGTGCACAACGGAGTTCATGGCCTTCGCCCGCCGGGCGGACGAGTTCAGGGCCATCGATACCGAGCTGCTCGGCCTGTCCATCGATTCGACCTACTCGCACATCGCCTGGGTGCGCAATATCAAGGAGAAGTTCGGCGTGGACATCCCCTTCCCCATCATCGCTGACCTGAAGATGGAGGTGGCGCAGAAATACGGGATGATCCATCCGGGGGCCGCGGACACCTCGGCGGTGCGCGCCACCTTCATCATCGACCCCGAGGGTATCCTGCGCGCCATGGTCTATTACCCGATGACCAACGGCCGCTCCATCGACGAGATCCTGCGGCTGGTGAAGGCGCTGCAGACCACCGACAAGTACAAGGTGGCCACGCCGGAAGGCTGGCAGCCGGGCGACCCGGTGATCGTGCCGCCGCCGGCCACGGTGGACGAGGCGGAAAA
>JALUAB010000086.1 GCA_027051195.1 Hyphomicrobiales bacterium | reverse complement strand
GCCACTTCCCTCGTCATCCCCGCCACTTCCCTCGTCATCCCCGCCACTTCCCTCGTCATCCCCGCGAAAGCGGGGATCCATATAATAAACGCGCTGATGGATTCCCGCTTTCGCGGGAATGACATGGAAGTAGTAAAACTCTCAGGAAAAACAATGAGCCATAGCGACGACGGCAAAACGCGCAATAAGGCCCGCGAACTGGCGGATCGGCTGCAGGCGGAGCGCCTGAAGCGGGGCGATGATTTCACCGGCTAGTTCGAGAATCTCTACGCCACCGCCGCCGGTGATGCCTCGCTCATTCCGTGGGCAAGCCTCAGGCCGCACCCGGCGCTGGTGGACTGGATGCGCCGCCAGCCACCGCCCGCGCCCGGCGCGCGCGCCATCGACATCGGCTGCGGGCTGGGCGACAATGCCGTGTTCCTCACGCAATGCGGCTACGACACGACGGCCATGGACATTTCCCCCAGCGCCATCGAATGGGCGAAGAAGCGTCACGGCGATCTCGCCGATTTCCGCGTGGCCGACCTCTTCGACCTGCCGGAGGATCTGCTCGGCGTCTTCGACCTCGTGCACGAAACCTACACCATCCAGTCCCTGCCCATTGCCGTGCGCCCGAAGGTAATGGAAGCCATCGCCTCGTTGCTGGCGCCCGGCGGGCGGCTGCTGGTCATTTGCCGCGCCCGCCCGGATGGCACAGAGGCGGAAGGCCCGCCCTGGCCACTATGCCGCGTCGAGCTGGCGGAATTCGATCACCTCGGCCTGCACCGCGTGAATCTTGAGGAATTCGTGGAAGAAAGGGCGGATAACCGCCGCATTCCGCATTTTCGTGCGGAATACCAAAAGCTCTGCTGAGCACCTACTTCCCCTGCGCGCCCCCATGCGGCAAACCCGCAAAAATCCGGCGCGCGAGGACATCAGTTGACGTTGGCCGCCTTGCGCTCCTCTCCGGCGGCATCCGCCAGCTGCGCCGCCTCCTTTTCTGCCAGCCGCGCGGAAAGGTCGGTGATCTCCTTCTGCAGACGCATCTTTTCCTGCATGAAGCGGCCACGCTCCGCCGAAAGCTCCCGTTCCGCACTCCGCAGCTCCGCCAGCCGTTCGGCCAGCTCCTTTTCCAGCTCCTCCACCCGCGCGGCCAACCGCTTGCGTTCCGTCATAGTGCGGTTCAGCCGGTCTATTTTGTCCTGCAAGTGCAGGTTCGCCCGCTCCAGCTCCTCGCGCACCTCCTTCAGAGCATCGGTGCGCATGGCCAGCTTCAGCGTAACGCGCTCCAGATCGTTATCGCGCTCCTTCAGCTTCAGCATCAGCTCGGAACGCTCCGCATACAGCCGTTCCGCCCGCTCTTCCGTCTCCGCCAGCTTCGCCTGCATGTGCGCCACTTCCGTGCGCAGATCGTCGATTTCCCGCTCATGCGCGGCGATGGTTTCACGCGCCTCCTTCAGCTCTTCCGCCAGCAGCCCGGCGTGATTGACGGCGCGGGAAGTTTCCGCTTCGTATTCCGCCACGCGCGCATCGGCCTTTTCCATTACCGTTTCCAGCTTGCGCGCCATCATCGCGTGTTCGGCCTTCAGCCGGCTGTTTTCCGTGCGCAGGGCCGCCACCACTTCCGGCTTGCGCCGCCGCTCCTCACGCCAGTGGCGCACGCGCCGCCGCGCCAGCCGTGCCAGATGCGTCACCACCAGCAGCGCCAGCAGCAGCGCGGACAGCGCCAGCAACCCATACATGAAGATTTCAACCGGCGTCAGGTTCATGCCCATTGCATCCGGCCCCCGATTCCTCTCATGTGTGATGCCGGGGCATTGAAGCGGAAATACGGCGATCACGCAACGAATTGGTATCGAAATGACTAACGCCGCGCCCCGCCGGGGGACGCGGCGTGTTTCATGACGTCACGCACACGCGCTCAGAAGGGGTTCCACGTGGGCCGCGGCGTGATTTTCAGATAGCCCACGTTGCCGCCCAGCCGTGCGCCCACGCCGGAACGCACCGGAATGATGGTGATCTTCTCATCGGCGTGAATGCTCACGCTGAAGCCGCCAACCAGATAGGCCGAGCCGGAAATACCCGGAAAGCGGCCGAAGATCGCCCTCGGCGTATCGATGTCATAGACCAGCATCAGCACTTTCGCGCCATTGCCGCCGGCATCGAACCCCACCGTCGGCCCCTGCCAGTAGATCTTCTGTCGCCTGCCATCCTTCAGGTAGAGCCACCCTTCGCCATAGCGCAGCCCGGCCACGAACGCGCCGGAGGCCTCCTCGCCCAGCACGTACCCCGTCGGCCGTCCATGCTCCTTGAACAGCCCCTCGATGGCCTTGGCCAACCCCTTGGTGGTGGTGCCGAAGAACTCGTGCCCCTTCTGCACGATCTCTTCCGCACTGAAGGTCTTGGCGCGCTTGGACGCCGCCGGCGCCGCGCCCGGCTGTGCGGAATAACCCGCGGACTGCGCCAGCGCCACCGGTGCTCCCACCATCGTCAGCGCCAGCATCATGCCCGCCATCCAGCGCATCTTCATCGCCCGAACCTCCTTGGGATAGTCATCCGCCCACAAGCCCGGAATAACGCTCGCGAAGGGCCGCACCCGGGCCACAAACCGGCCATTTGCGGGCATTTTGCAGGAAAAGCGTTAGCGACATGTTAACCGCGCTCAACCCGCGCAGTCTTTCGGCAACCATTCACCGAGGCAACAGTCGCTTGAGCCGCCCGGTGGGAAAGCAGGTGGGCGCCAGTCCTTGCGCGACCTCGAACCGCCCGATGGAGCGCCGGGTCCTGAACCCGGGCAGACCATCCACGCCGCCAACATCGTGTCCCATGCGCTCCAGCCGTCGCTGCATGCGCGCCACGTCCGCCCGCGTGAGATGGCCCACGTCCTTCCAGCGCGTGGTGAAAGGCCCCGTCACCCGCCCCGTGATGCGATCGGAAAGGTGCCCGATGAACAGGGCGTAGAGATCGCTCATGTTGTATTCTTTTATGACGTGGAAATTGCGGCTGACGAGAAATGCCGGGCCAAAGCGCCCCGCCGGCGTGAGCAGGAAGAGGCGCTCCTTCCGCCAGTTTTCTGGAAACGGCTGACCGTCCACCCGCTCGATGCCCATGCGCCGCCATTCAACCAGCGGCCGTCCCTGGTCCGGCCCTTCCAGATGGCACGGCACGCCTTCCGGCAGCCGCACCTCCACCCCCCAGTGCACGCCACGCCGCCAACCGTGCCTTTTCAGGTTATTGGCGATGGAGGCCAGCACGTCCGGCACCGAGCGCCAGATGTCGCGCCGCCCGTCGCCGTCGAAATCCACCGCATGGGCTAGATAGACACTCGGCATGAACTGCGGCTGCCCCAGCGCTCCGGCCCATGAGCCTTTCATCTGCGCCGGCGGCACCGCCCCGCGCGCCACCATCTCCAGCGCCGCGACGAGCTCGCGCCGGAATACTTCCTTGCGCCGCCCGATGAAAGCCTGCGTGGCCAGAATGGCGAATGCGTCATGCCGGATGGCGGCGCGGCCATAGTTGCTCTCCCGCGCCCAGATGGCCAGCACGATGGAGCCCGGCACGCCGTAACGCCGTTCGATGCGCTCAAGCAGCGCCGCGTGCCTTTTCGCCAGCGCCCTGCCCCGCTTCGCCAATATGCCGATGGAGCGTTCGTTGAAATAACGCTTCGGCGCCGCGAACTCCGCCTGCCGTTGCTCCACCGGCACCGGCGGATGCCCCGGCGGCACCAGATCGGGCAGGCCGAACACGGGCTTCACCCGCGAGAGCGCCGCGTCGAACACCCGCGCCGGCACGCCCGCCTTCAGCGCCAGCGGCCGCATTTCCTGCCGCAGCCACTGCCGGAACTGCGCCGAAAGGCGCGCCTTCTCCGCCGCCGGGAGATCCAGCGCCCACGCCGGTGTCGATGGCATCATGAACGCCGCCAGCAGCATCAGCATCAGCGCTGCCAGCCGTGCCGTCACAATTCCACTCCCGGCGCCAGCGCCACGAAGCCGGGATTCAGGAACCGGCTCTCCTCATGGCCATAGGTCAGCGCCCCGGAAAGATCGGGCAGCAGGGTTTTTCCGCCCGCCGCCTCCAGCACCGCCTGTCCGGCCGCCGTGTCCCATTCCATGGTAGGGCCGAAACGCGGATACACGTCTCCTTCGCCCTTCACCAGCACGCAGAACTTCCACGCCGACCCCATGCGCACCTCCTCCGTCACCCCGCGCTCGGCCAGCCACGCCTGCGTCTTCTCGTCCAGGTGCGAGAAGGAAACCACCGCCACTTTCGGCTTGCGCCGCTCCGTGCGCGGTGGCGCATACGGGCGCAGCACCGCCATCTCGAACGGCGCATGCGGGTCTATCTCCGCCCGCCACAGCCCCTGCCCGGGCGCACCGGCAAACAGTTCCCCCCGCGCCGGGGCATACACCGCGCCGGCCACGCTGCGCCCGCGCTCCACCAGCGCGATGTTGGTGGAGTAGGAATCGCGCCCGGCGATGAACTCCTTGGTGCCGTCCAGCGGATCGACGAGAAAGAACCGCTCCCCCGGCGAAACCTCCCTGCCCGCCGCCACCAGCTCCTCGCCGATCACCGGCACCCCGGGAAACGAACGCGCCAGCTCCTTCTCGATGAAGGCCTCGGCCATGGTATCCGCCTGCGTCACCGGCGATTCGTCCGGCTTCAGCCGCACGGAAATGTCGCCGGCGCGCACGTCTTCCACGATGCGCCCCGCACCATGCGCCAGCCGCGCCAGCTCCAGCACGTGAGAAGGAATCATGACCTGCCTCGCTCCCGTTCTTTGCAACGCCGGACGCTGCCTGTATGGAGAAAGAAAAACGGCATTGCAATGATTCGTGCAGCTCGCGCGGGAGGGGAAATTCCATGACGTCCAGCAATCGCCTGAGCGACCTTGGCCTTGCCTCGCTCATCGGCAGTCGCATCTGCCATGACCTCATCTCGCCCGTCGGCGCCATCGCCAACGGACTGGAAGTGCTGGAAACCAGCGACGACGAAGAAATGCGCAAGGTGGCGCTGGACCTCATCGGCAATTCCGCCCGCCAGGCGGCGCGCAAACTGGCCTTTGCCCGCCTCGCCTTTGGTGCCGCCGGCTCCATGGGCACGGACATTTCGCTGGGCGATGCCCAGGACATCGCCGAGGAGTTCCTGAAGGAAGACCGCCGCGTGACGCTGAACTGGCAGGCCGCGCGCGAGAACCGGCCCAAGGTGGTGGTGAAGCTGCTGCTGAACCTGCTGCTGCTGGGCATCTCCTGCATCCCCCGCGGCGGCGGGGTGACGGTGAAGGTGGAAGGCGACACCCTGCTGGTGGAGGCGAAGGGGCCGCGCGCCGCCCTCCCGGAAAAGACCGCGAAAGTGCTCACCGGAGAAATGCCGGCGGCGGACGTGGACGCCCACATGGTGCAGCCCTATTACACCCTGCTGCTGCTGGAGGAATCCGGCTACGGGATGGATGTGGAGCAGGGTGAGGACGAAGTGATTCTGCGCGCCGCGCCGTGAAGCGAAAAAGAGACCCCGGCGCATCTCGCCGGGGCCTGTTGGCATTCCCGCTCGCAAATCGGCTCAGGCAGAAGCCTTCTGCTTCTCCGGCTCTTCCATCTCCGCCGCTTCCGGCTCGATATCCTTCAGCATGTAGCCGCGACCCCACACCGTTTCGATGTAGTCCTTGCCGCCGGAAGCCTGCTTCAGCTTCTTGCGCAGCTTGCAGATGAACACGTCGATGATCTTCAGTTCCGGCTCGTCGATGCCGTTGTAGAGATAGTTCAGGAACATCTCCTTGGTCAGCGTCGTGCCCTTGCGCAGGCTCAGGAGCTCCAGCATCTGGTATTCCTTGCCGGTCAGGTGCACGCGCTGGCCGGCCACGGCGACGGTCTTGGTATCCAGGTTCACCTCCAGATCGCCGGTCTTGATGACAGACTGCGCATGCCCCTTGGAGCGGCGCACGATGGCGCGGATGCGCGCAATCAGCTCGTCCTTGTGGAACGGCTTGGTCATGTAGTCGTCGGCGCCGTAACCCAGGCCCTGCACCTTGTGCTCGATGTCGGACAGGCCGGAGAGGATCAGCACCGGCACGTCCTTCTTGCTCACCCGCAGTGCCTTCAGCACGTCGAAGCCACTGATGTCCGGCAGATTCAGATCCAGCAGAATGATGTCGTAGTAGTTGTCATACACCTTCACCAGGTCGATGCCTTCCTCGCCCAGGTCGGTGGTGTAGACATTGAAACCCTCGGACTTGAGCATGAGTTCGATGCTCTGGGCCGTGGCCGGATCATCTTCGATCAACAGAACGCGCATGTCAGAAATCCCCTGTATTCCCCCACCAGAAGCCGCTGCTTCGGTCTCGCCCGCATCCGGGCCCGTTTGCCATCCCGTTGCTGCCCCGGCCCCGGGTGTGGCCGCGCCTTTCATCGAGCGCCTCGCCACCACCTGACCGTCGGGCCATTCACGTTTCGGCAAGGTATACGAAAATGGTTAACCGAACCCTAAACGCCTGGGGACACGCACGCACCAACGGTTCTCAAGCCCCCGGTTTACCCGCCTTTAAGGGTAAATGGTGTTGGATGGACGGGCCGCCACCCGGGTGCGCCCGCCGGCAGCGGACGGCACGCGAATCGCGAATCGGGCTGTTGCATCAGGCTAGGTGATTTGCACCATCCGCGTCAAAGGGGCGGTGCCACGGGCGTCGGCTGGAGGTTTCGTTCGGTAGTTGGTGTGTGTGAGTATTCAGGGAGTAGGTGAAGTGTCCATTCGTCAGCGTGAATGGGAGGCGCGCATGCGGCTCCAGGCGTTCCAGCTCGAGGAAACCCGCCGCCAGGTCGGCGACATCGAGCTGATGATCGCCGACTTCCGCCGCAAGCAGAAGGAACTGGAGGCGGCCATTCGCATGGAGGAGGAACAGGCGGGCATTGCCGACCCCAAGGACGTGCGCTACCCGCTTGCCGCGCTGGACATGCGCAAGCGTCATGCCAATCTCGGGCGCTCCATCGAGGATCTGGAAAAGCAGCTGGAAATCGCCCTCCGCCGCGTGGAGGAAGCGGCGGCGGAGCTGGAAAAGGTGCGCGAGGCAGCGGCGCGCGATGGCGTGGAGCTGATGGGCGTGCCGGAAGCACCGGCCTTGCGCCCGTCGCTGTAAGCCACGGAAAGGCTGAAAAAACCAGGGCCGGCATGCATGCCGGCCCTTTTTTCGTTCACGCGTCCAGCACGGCCAGCGCCTCGTCCAGCAGCGGCTCCTTGCCGCCGATGCGGAAATTCTCCGGTTCTATCCAGTCCTCTCCCATCACCTCCGCCGCCATTTCCAGATACGGCCGGCAGTCATCCAGCGTCGCCAGCGGCCCCACCTTCAGGCCCGCCTCCACCCGGTGGTCGCGAATTTCCTCCAGCATGGCGCGCGCCTGCTGCAACGTGCAGCACTTGCCGGTCTGTCCGGATTCGGTTTCCAGGAACTCCGCGCCCGCGTCCAGCGCCTGCCGCGCCGCCTCGCGGATGATGAACTCCTCCTCCAGCGCGCCGGCCTCCAGCGTGGCCTTGATGAACTTGCGCCGCGAGGTCATGCGCACGCATTCCTCCACCATGGTCGGCAGGGTGTGCTGGTCGTTGGTCATGAACTGCCGCCACGGCACGATCATGTTCACCTCCGCCGCGCCCTCGAAGAAGGCGATTTCCGCCTCCGCCGCCACATAATCCACCTTGAATCGGCCGCGCGGCCAGTTGGCCACGGTGGAAACGGCGATAGGCGAGCGCTTGCCCAATACCTCCCGCGCCACCATGACGAATTTCGGCGGCACGCAAACGGCTGCCACCGGCCCGTGCGGCGTGTCCGCCTTCTCGCAAAGGCGGCGCACGTCCTTTTCCGTCGTGTCCTGCGCCAGCTGGGTCAGCTCCAGCACTTCCAGCACCTTCGCCGCAAGCTCTTTCCTGTCTTCGAAAGCCACCTCAACCGCCTCCCGTTGCCTTTTTTCTGCTTCCCGAGCATTCATTTCGGCCGCGCGCCGGGGCAAGTCAAGCGGCCTCTTCCCGCATGCTGGCAAAGCGCGCGCGGTGCGGACTCGCCATCTTTTTCGCTTGTGGTTCCGCTCACGCTCGGTCATGGATACGGCAGCCGCGGAGGGATGTTCATGAACAGACACCGTCCAGCCCTGCTTCTCGTCAACCTGGGCACGCCGGACGCGCCGGAGCCCGGCGCCGTGCGCCGCTACCTGCGCGAATTCCTTTCCGACCGCCGCGTGGTGGAAACCACGCGCCTGATCTGGTGGCCCGTGCTGTACGGCATCATCCTGCCGTTCCGCTCCCGCCGTTCCGCCGAGGCCTACGCGAAGATCTGGGATCACGAAAACGCCTGCTCACCCCTGCTCGCCATCACCCGCGAACAGACGCACGCCCTGCAGAAACGGCTGGGCGAAGCCGTGAAGGTGGATTTCGCCATGCGCTACGGCCGCCCCGCCATCGCCGAGCGGCTGAAAGCACTCATGCGCGAGGGGCACGAGCACATCGTGGTGCTGCCCCTGTATCCGCAATATTCCGCCACCACCACCGCCACCGTGGTGGACGCCGTGGCCGACGCCCTGCGCCGCATGCGCCACCAGCCCGCCGTGCGCATTGGCGCGCCCTATTACGACCATCCGGCCTACATAGCGGCACTCGCGGAAAGCATCCGGTCACATCTCGCCACACTTGACTGGCGGCCGGAGGTGATCCTCGCCTCCTACCACGGCATTCCCGCGAAGATGGCCGAAAGAGGCGATCCCTACCCCCTGCACTGCGAAACCACCACCCGCCTGCTGGCCGAAGCGCTGGGCGCCGATGACCGCACCTTGCGCATGAGCTACCAGTCGCGCCTGGGCCGCGCCGAATGGCTGCGCCCCTACACCGATGAAACCATCGCCAAACTCGCCGAAAGTGGCGTGAAGAACCTCGCCGTCGTCACCCCCGCCTTTTCCGCCGACTGCCTGGAAACGCTGGAGGAGATCGCCATCGGCGGTGCCGAGATCTTCCGCGAACATGGCGGAGAGAACTTCACCCTCGTCCCCGCGCTCAACGCTTCCCGCCCCGGCATTGATCTGCTGGAGGCGCTGGCCCGGCGGGAGCTGGCCGGCTGGCTGGCAAATGGCGCCGAAAGAGGTTGACGCAACGGCAGCGCATGCCAAACTGGCCGATACGTCCGCTTTTTCTTTCCGTAAGGGTAAAGATACCATGACCGGCACCACAGGAGGAGAAAACGCCGCGCGGGCACTGGCCTCGCAAGGCATCCGCCAGGCTTTCTGCGTACCCGGCGAAAGCTATCTGCCGCTTCTGGCGGCGCTTGAGGGTGCCGGAATCACCGCCATGACATGCCGCCACGAGGGCACGGCCGCCATGGCGGCGGAGGCCATGGGGCGGCTTTCGGGCGGCGTTCCCGGACTGTGCCTGGTCACCCGCGCGCCGGGGGTGGCCAACGCCATGGCCGGCATCACCGTGGCGGCGCTGGACGCCACACCGCTCGTCGTGCTCGCGGGCCAGGTGCCCACCCGCCTGCGCGGCACAGAGGCATTCCAGGAGGCCGATCTGGCGGACATCGCGGCACCTCTGTGCAAGCACGCGGAGGAGGTCTGCGACATCGCCACCCTCCCCGCCGCCATCGCCCGCGCCTGCCACCTCGCCCGCACCGGCACGCCAGGCCCGGCGCTACTTTCCCTGCCGCAGGACGTGCTGGAGGCGACGACCGAAGCGCCACTCTCCGGGCAGGATACACCGGTCGCCGCCAATCCGGCCCCGGCCCCGCAAGACATGGCGCGTCTCGTGGAGCTTCTGCGCCACAGCCACCGCCCGCTGCTGATCGCTGGTGGCGGCCCTCACCTGTGGACGGAACACGCCCGCACCCTCCTCCACGATCTGGGGGCCCGTGCCGGCATTCCGCTTGTCACCGCTTTCCGCCGTCAGGGACTGGTGGATCCGCTGCACGCGGCCGCTGCCGGCACACTGGTCTTCCGGTCTGATCCGGCCCTGATTCAGGCCATTGCCGAAAGCGACCTGCTCATCCTGCTCGGCACCCGCGCCACCGCCGTCACTCGCGACAACCTCGCCGCGGTTTTCGACCTGGCGGCGCCCCCCATGCCCATCGTCCACGTGTATCCGGACGTCGAAAGCTGTGGCCGCACAATCCGCGCCGCCCTGCCCATCTGCGCCACCCCGCAGGCGCTGCTGGAAGCCCTTCCGCTGGCCGATCTCGAGGCTACCGGAGAACGACACGAATGGGTGGCACGCCTGCACGCCGCCCACCGTGCCTTCGCCGACAACCCTCCCCCTGCCGCCGGCATGCTGGATGCTGGCCGCGTCTTCACCCTGCTGCGCGAACACCTGCCTCGGGAAACCATCATCACCAGTGGCGCCGGAAACTATTCCATCTGGCTGCACCGCTTCTTCCACCATCGTGACCTGTTCGCCCAGCTCGCCCCCGTCTCCGGCACCATGGGCTATGGTCTGCCCGCCGCACTGGCGGCCAAATGGCGTTTTCCGGAGCGCCCGGTCATCGCCGTGGCCGGTGACGGCTGCTTCCAGATGAACATGGCCGACTTCGCCACCGCCGCCCAGCATGGTCTGGGCATCATCGCGCTGGTGCTGGACAACGGCCAGCTCGGCACCATCCGCGGCCATCAGCTGCGCAGGTTTCCGGGTAACGACTGCGGTCTTACCCTGCAAAATCCCGATTTCGCCGCCTTTGCCGAGGCCTGCGGCGGCTTTGGCGCACACGTGCGAGAGACGGAAGCGTTCATGGATGCCTTCCGCGCCGCCGAGAAGGCCGCTGCCGAAGGGCGCCCGGCGCTGCTGCACCTGCACGTCTCGCCGCAGGCCATCGCCCCGGGCGTCAACGCCGGGCGCAACACCACGGACGGATGATCAGCCCGCCCCCTTCAGGGCAAACCGTTCGATGAGCCGGAACGGCTCCTCTTCGGAAGGCTGGGCGAACACGCACAGGTCGCGGAGCGTTACCGGTTCGGAGAGATATTCCATGCCCCACTCCAGCACCTTCGCCTTCCACGGCTCTATCTCGTGCGGGGCGAGAATGCTGGTGAGCGTCATGTGGAAGATGTAGTCATCTCCCACGTAAGGATAACCCCAGGTGAACACATTCGCCTTTTGCTGGCGCGTGATGCCCTTGCCGAAGATCCTGTCCTGCTCCTCCTCGGTCAGCGGCTGGCGGAACAGGTCGAGGTCGCGCACGATGGTGAAGGCGAAATCGTCCACCGCCGGATTGGGAAGGCTCTGCTGCAAGGTGATGAACGACCCCAGCTCCTTCGGCACCAGCGCCCCCAGCGAAAGCGGCGCATGTTCCGCCGCCAGCGCCTCCACCGCCTCCATCAGCGCGCGCTCTTCCCGTCCCTCGCGCAGGCGGAACGGAGCCTTCAGCGTGGCGTGAAAGCCATAACGCTTTGGCGTGCGCAAAAAGCCCGTGGGAATGGACCAGCGCAGCTCGTCAGCCACCGGCTCGCGCGTTTCGGTATCGAAGCCGAACCAGCGCCGGCCGAACTCGGCCAGCGGCTCGTCCCGCCGCGGGCTGAAATAGACGGCATACCTGTAGAACGGCTTGCTCATGGCGCACCTTCATTGCCGCAGAAACGGGCACATCGCAAGCACCGTGGGGCGAATCGGCATTCTGCCTGACGGCAAACACAATTTGGCCCTCTTTGTCGTGTTCATGCGTTACCGCACATGAAATCCCGTTCATGCGGGAAGTAAGCGACAGTCGAAAGAGTGAAGATGGGAGAAGAAAGAATGAAAAGGATCGGGGGCACGAACAAGCACCTGCGCAAGCTGGCGATGGCGTCCATGGTGGCGCTGCTGCCGCTGGGCCTGGCCGCCTGCAGCGAGGACGCCGCCAAGAAGGCGAAGGAAGCCGCCAGCAAGGCCACCGAAAGCGTCAAGAACGCTGCCGGCGAGGCCATGGACAAGGCGAAGGAGGCCGCCGGCGAGGCTATGGGCAAGGCGAAGGAGGCCGCCGGCGAGGCTATGAACAATGCCAAGGAAGCCGCTTCCGGCGCCGCTGACGCCGCTGGCGAGGCCGCTGGCGCCGCGAAAGATGCCGCCGGCACCGCAGCGGACAAGGCTGGCGAGGCCACCGAAGCCGCCAAGGATACCGCCGCCGGTGCCGCCGAGAAGCCTGGCGGCATGATGGACGCCGCCAAGCAAAAGGCTGGCGAGATGATGGAGCAGGCCAAGGAAGCGGTGAAGGAAAAGGCCGGCGAGATGATGAACCAGGCCAAGGAAAAGGCTGGCCAGATGGTCAAGGAAGCCATGCCTGGCGGCGGCAACGGTCAGTAAGCTTCACTTCATCCACCAGGCAAGCGAACACGGCGCCGGCGGACATTTCCGCCGGCGTTCTTCATGAAAATACCACATCACAGCCATGCGCACGATGCATGCCCGAAAGAGTGAGAATGCAAACAAAGAATTGTTTTTTCGCATTATTTCAGTATCGTGCACTTTGCGTAAAATGCATTCCGGAATTGAACGTTCCCATTTTCCGGAATCGCCCGGCCGCTCATACTTGCACATTCTTGAATATGTTGGCACCGTCCACTCTGCCGGCGAACGGATGATTCGGCCGCCGGCATGTCGCACCCAACGCAAGAGGAGTTCGACTGCATGAAACACAAGACCGGGGGCACTATGAAGAACGCGAATGCCATGAAAAAAACCGTTTTCGCGCTGTGCGCCGTCGCCGTGCTGGGGCTGGCCACGCCGGCGCTGGCCAATGAAGGCGCCGGCAAGACGAACGAGACGACGGCACGCCCGGCGGAACTGTTCAGGGGTTTTGCGCTGGCCACAATAGAAGTGATGAAGGAAGCCGCGCAGGCCACCAGCGATACCGTGCATCACAACATGGGCAACGTCGTCGATACGGCGGCCAAGGCTCGCGGCTTCGTTCGCGACAGCGTCGGCGGCGTGCTGGGCAACGCCCGCAAGGTTACCGGCATGGTGGGCGACATGATGCCGCTGACCACACACAACCATTACGCAGGCGCAGCTCCCTCGAAAGAGCAGAACAAGGCCGAATGATCTTCGGCCATGCACGGCGAAGCGACCGACGCCCGCCCTCGCGGCGGGCGTTTTTCGTTCACAGTACCACCCCCACCCCCTCGCGGCGGAAGTCGCCGACGGCGGAAAGCGCCCCGTCCGCAGTCCGCAGCACCGCGTGCACCCCGCCGAAGAACATGCTGGGCTTCGTCCAAGCCCGCACCTCGCCGAACAGCGCGCGCAGCCGCGCCATCTCCGCCGCCGCCAGCCCCGGCTCGGCGTCCACCGCGCCGTCTTCCACATGCAGCCGCGGCGCCTCCACCGCCACCGCCAGCGCCTCGCCGCGCAGGAGCAGCCGCGCCAGCACCAGCAACAGGGCCGATCGGATACGGTTCGACCCGCCGGAACCCAGCGCCACCTGCTGCCCATGCACATCCTCCGCCAGCGTCGGCGCCATCATGGAGGAAAGCCGCACATTCTCAGGAAAAAGCGCCGCCCCCGCAGGGTTCACGTCCTCCTCGCCCAGCATGTTGTTGGGCATGAAGCCGAACCCGGGCACCATGTGCCCGTTGCCCTCGCCGTTGCTCACCGTCATGGCGCAGGCCATGCCCTCGGCGTCCACCACCGAGATGTGCGTGGTGCCGCGCCAGCTCGCCGGCAACGCGGCCAGCAGCTTCGCCAGGTCATGGTCGGCGTCGCGTCGCAACCGGTCGGCATGATCCAGCGCCAGCGCGCAGGCGCATGCGAAACAGTCTTCCGCTTCCAGCACCTCGCCCAGCCGCGAAAGCGCCAGCGCGATCATGGTGCCGGAAGCCGCCGGCGGCGGATTCAGCCACACCCGTGCTTCGGGCATTTCCGCCAGCAACGGTGTTCGCCAGCACACCTCGTAGGCCGCAAGGTCATCTTCCCGCAAATGCCCGCCAGCATCCGGCCCGGCCACCGCCAGCAGCGCCGGCCACACCTCGTTCTCCCAGGCTTCCGGGCCGCCTTCCGCCAGCAGGCGCCAAAGCCGTGCCAAACCGGGGTTGCGCAATGTCTCGCCGGCCCTGATGAGCGTGCCGGAAGGCGCAAACACCGACCGGGACTCCGCCGAATGCATCAGGATGGGCGCGATGATGCACGGCAGGTTCGCCTGGAACTCGCTCAGCGGATGCCCATCCTCCGCCACCACCGCCGCCGGCCGCAACAGCGCCTCCCACGCCAGCCGGCCGTATCGCTCGTGCAGCGCCAGAAGCCCTGGCACGAACCCGGGCGCGGCCACCGTTCCCGGCCCGATGTGAAAGGTCTGCGTGGCATCGCCGAAATCGGCCTCCACCGCTTCCACCCATGCGGAAACATTGCGCCGCATCGGTGTCTGGCTGAAGAAGTCACACAATACCGGCGCGCCCGCCGCATCCGCCCGCACCATGGCGAACCCGCCACCGGCCGGCCCGGCCAGCACCGGCTCCACCACGCACGCCATGGCCGCTGCGGCGATGGCGGCATCCACCGCGTTGCCACCCGCGCGCAGCACCTCCTCCGCCGCTTTTGCTGTCAGCGCATGCCCGGCGGCAATGGCTCCGTGTTCGGAATGCTGTCCCATGAGGTGGCATTTGGAGCCGCGCACCGCGCCCCGTCAAGCGCGGAAGTCCCGGTGCGGCGATGCTACTCGCTGCGCGCCAGCCAGGTGATGGTCACGTCCACGCGCACACTCTGCTCGCCGCGCGCCACCGGCACAGGCGCGGCCGCCTCGGCCATCATCGCCTTGGCCATGAAGCGCCCACGGCGCACGGGCAGCGGCCGCACGCCGCCCTCGCGCACCTCCACCACCGGCCCCAGCGCGAAACCCACCGCCTCCGCATAGAGCTTTGCGCGGGCCTTCGCGTCCGCCACCGCCTTCCGGCGCGCCTCGTCCAGCAGCTTGCTGCGGTTGGAAACGCCAAAGCTGAGACCCTGCACGCGGTTGGCCCCGGCGCGCACCACCGCATCTATGATACGGCCCAGCTTCTCCAGGTCCCGCACCCGCACCGTCAGCGTGTTGGAAACGTCATACGCCACCAGCTTCGGTGGCGGTGTGGGATGCCCCGGCTTCTGCGGATAACGCTCGTACACCGGCGTGATGGCGAAGTTGGAGGTCGCCATGTCCTTTTCCGCAATATCGAATTCCGATTTCAGCAGGTCGAACACCGCGCGCATGGCCTTCGTGTTCGCCGCCAACGCCTCCGCCGCGGTTTTCTCCCGCGTCTGCGTGCCCAGTGTCAGGTAGGCGATGTCCGGCTCGGTCTTTACCTCGCCATGCCCGGTGATGGAGAAGCGAAACGGCTTCTCCCACGCCTGGGCCGGAGACGCTGCGACAGCCAGCAAAACAGCGAAAACGGTGAAAAGACGAAGATAGGCGGCGCTTGAATGACTCATGGCGACCTCCCCTGACATGGCCTTGCTTTTGCGCTGCGATGCTCCTTATATGCTGCCTGCGAGCGAATTATGGCAAACATCCTCACGCTCGGCCTTGCAGGCCTGAGGTGTGGGGTGGACAGCGAGCGGTTTGCGGCTATTTTCGAGCGAAAATCGCTGCGCGCCTTCGCAGGAATAGCAGCGCTATTTCAAGAAGGCGCGTGGCGATTTGCAGCCGAAAAGAGCCGCAAAGCGCCGCTGGACAACCCACACCTCAGGCCGGGCCCGTAGCTCAACTGGTTAGAGCTGTCGGCTCATAACCGACTGGTTGCAGGTTCGAGTCCTGCCGGGCCCACCATCCCTCTCTGCCAAGGAGAAAAATGCCAAAAGAATTGCCCGCCGGGCACATGTTCCTGTCCGACGGGCCTTCATGCATCCAACAATCTGTCAGCTCATGGTGAAACCACAACCCGCGCATTCAGGGGCTGTGTCGGACGGTTGTTGGCGAATCCCATGGTCTTGCGGAATTTCTCGATCTGGCCCGCCGACAGCTCCAGCGGCTTCTTGAGCACGATCCACACCACGCCCTCGCTGCATGGTGGCGTCGTCAGCGAGCCGTTAAAGCGGTAGAACGCCTTCGCGTCCGTGATCAGGGAAGCGATCTCCTCGCCCAAAAGAGCAAGATCCGCCTTGCCTTTCTGCGCAGGCATCTTCTCCCAGACCTTGCGGAAGACCGGGTTTTCCGCGCCTTCCTTCACCATCACGCCGACCACTGCCAGATTGCCCGCGTCATCGGCGTGCACGAAGTGGATTTCCATCGGAAAGTGCTTGCCCTCCACCGTGTTCTCGCTCGGCGCATGCATATGGAACTGCAGAAGATTGTAGGCATGCTCCCCAATGGTCAGCGTGCCGCCCTTCGCCACCTCCACCTTGATGGTATGCCCATTGTTCACCACCGCCGTGGCGCGGGCCTTGCCGTAATCGGACCTGGGCATGGCGAGGCCGGACTGCGCCACTACCACGCCGCGCCCCAGGTCGATGGGCGACTGATTGCGCCCATCCGCGCACATGCGGAACTCCGGCGAAAGCGTGCCCCACTTCGCCGGGCCATTTTCGCCTTCATACCCCCAGGAATGCACATCCTTCGCCTGCGCCGCGCCGGAGACGAGCAGTCCTGCCATCACCATGCCGGCGATGCGAAAGCCAAGACGCTTGCTCATTGGCCTGTCCTCTATTCCTTTTGTTGTTGTTGCCGG
>JALUAB010000085.1 GCA_027051195.1 Hyphomicrobiales bacterium | reverse complement strand
GTCGGTGCAAACCCACGCTTCAGGGCAGAGGGAAAACCGAAGGCGTGCCAAATGCCCCATCCGTGTCATTGCCGGGCTTGTCCCGGCAATCCACATCAACGACCGTGCAACTGGCGACAACGTCTGCGAGATGCCCGGAGAGGCATCAAACCGTAACCGCATGAATTCGCGCAATATTCCTATTACTTGTTCAAATCCTCATACAAGTCCCGCCAAGTGGGGTTCATGGCGGTGATGAGGTTGATTTTCCAGCGGCGGGGGTAGCGCGTGATGCTCTTCTCGCGCTGGATGGCGTGCATGATGTGGTCGTGCTCCTCGAACCAGACCAGCCGGTGCACGCCGTATTTGCGCGTGAAGGCCGAGCCGACGCCAAGCTTGTGTTCGTGCACGCGTCGCGCGAGGTCGTTCGTCACGCCGACATACAGCGTCCCGTTCTTGCCGCTCGCCAGAATGTAAACCCGGCCCCGGCTCACGGCTCACTCCATCGCCGCTTCCCAGCGGCGCAGCAGCTCCAGAATGCGGGTGCGGTAGGCCTGTTCGAGGCAGGTGCGGTCGCCGCCGCAGTCGGCGCGGCGGCGGAGGAAATCGCGCGCCTCGTCCACCAGCTGCGCCTGCAGGCCCATGGCGTTGTCGAAGTTCTGCGTGTAGTGCCGAAGCCGCCGGTAGAAATCCGCCATGATGTCGTCCAGCTCCGACAGCAGCGGATCGGCACACACCGCCACCTCGTCCGCCGTGCGCGCCTTGCGGCAGTCGTAGCTCGCCGCCTCCGCCGCGCCCGCGCCCGCCAACAGCGTCGCCACGACTCCGAACACCACGAATACACGCAACACGCCACGCATCATTCCGCCTCCAATCGCCGCGCCCCCCGGCACCATGCCCCATTGTGCCGCATTCCGCCGCCCGCGCCAAACCGGATGACACGCGCCGCCTGCTGGGTTAGGGCAGGGCGGTAGCGAAGGAGAACCCCCATGCCGGCGAAGAAGGTGCGCATCCGCGACGACGAGGCCGGCCAGCGCATCGACCGCTGGCTGAAGACGCGTTTCCCGTCCATCGGCTTCGGCCAGCTCCAGAAGCTCCTGCGCCGCGGCGAGATCCGCATCGACGGCAAACGCGCCCGGCCGGACGCCCGCCTGCCCGCCGGTGCGGAGGTGCGCCTGCCTCCCGTGCTGGCCGCCCTTGACGACGCCCGCGAGAAGGGCGCTCCGCCCGCCTTGCCCGCAAAGGAGCGTGCCTTCTTCGAAAGCCGCAAGCTGTATGAGGACGACTGGCTCATCGTCCTGAACAAGCCCGCGGGCCTGGCCGTGCAGGGCGGCAGCGGCACCACCCGCCACGTGGACGCCTGGCTGGCGGCGCTGGAAGCGGAGCTGGGCGCCCGCCCGCGCCTCGTCCACCGGCTGGACCGCGACACCTCCGGCATTCTGGTCATCGCGAAATCGCGCGGCATCGCCGCCGAGCTGGGCCGCCGCTTCGCCACCCGCGCCGTGCGCAAGATCTACTGGGCCGTGGTGCACGGCATCCCGCGCCCGAAGCAGGGCCTCGTCGAGGAGCCGCTGGTGAAGGTGCGCACCCGCGACGGCGAGAGGATGGCCCCCGCCAGCGCCCCGCCCCCCGGCGCGCGCCTGCTCACCGAGCCGCAACCGGCGAAGACTCGCTATGCCGTGCTTCAGGCCGGCGAAACCCCGCCCGCGTCGTGGGTGTCGCTCAAGCCCACCACCGGGCGCACGCACCAGCTGCGCGTGCACATGGCCCACCTCGGCCACCCCATCTACGGCGATGCCCGCTACGGCGGCCTCGAGAACCTGCCCGAGGGCGTGCCACGCAAGCTCCACCTGCATGCCCGGCGCATCGCCTTCGAGCACCCGGTTACCGGCGAGGTGCTGGACATAACCGCCCCGCTGCCCGACCACATGCGGCGCACCTTCGCCCTGTTGGGCTTCGACGCCAGCCGCTATGAAAAATCCTGAATGCGGCCTATATGGTGGCCCAAGGTGAATAGCCCCTCCCCGTCACAGCCGGGCTTGTCCCGGCTGTCCAGGGCAAAATGAACGAACGTGAATGATCGACACGAAACGTGCTGCAAACTACGGCGCTCGTGATTCCGGATTGCCGGCATCCCCGGAACAAGTCCGGGAACAGGCAAGGCCGGCAATGACAATGAAGAGTGTGGCGCCAAGCCAATTCGGAAAAACGCGAACCGCATGAAACTCATCCTTTTCGACTGCGACGGCACGCTGGTGGACAGCCACCACAACATCGCCGAGGCCATGCGCCGCGCCTTCGACGAGCTGGGCGTGCCATACCCGGGCGATGACGCCACCCGCGGCATCATCGGCCTGTCCCTGCACGCCGCGATGGAAGCGCTGGCGCCGGAAGGCACGCCGGCGGAAACGCTGCACGCGCTGGAAGAGGCCTACAAGCACCACTTCTTTCAATTGCGCCACGAGCCGGGCTTTCACGAACCGTTGTTTCCCGGCGCCCGCGAGGTGCTTCAGCGGCTGGCCGCGCGCGACGACGTGCTGCTGGGCATTGCCACTGGCAAGTCCCGCCGCGGGCTGGAGGTGCTGCTGGAGCGCGAGGGCCTGCGCGACTTCTTCGTCACCCTGCAGACGGCGGACGATGCGCCCTCCAAGCCCCACCCCGGCATGGTTCTGCGCGCGCTGGAGGAAACCGGCACCGAGCCACGCCGTGCCGCGCTTGTGGGCGATACCCGCTACGACATGCAGATGGCCCGCGCCGCCGGCACCTTGCCCGTGGGCGTGGCCTGGGGCTATCACCCGCCGCACGAACTGAAGGCCGCCGGCGCGGTGGACATCGCTGAGCATTTCGACCACCTGCCGCGTAAACTGGACGAGCTCATCACCAGGGCGCCAGCGCGACAGGAAGGTTGACACCGCGGATGAAAAATCACGATGTAGCCCCACGCCCCCACCCAACCTCTTACCCACCATATCGGGAGATTGGGTGGCGTGGAGGATAGGAAGGGAGGCCCTTGCCCCCACCCGACCACACGGTTCGACAATTTGGGTGGTCGGGTGGGGGCGAGGGCTGGTGCCGCGCGCCTCAGCGCAAAAGAAACTGAGGGGGGCGTGGGGCGGTGGCGGTCTGCGCTTCAGCGCATGAATCCGGTGGACGGAACCTGAAAAATGCTGAGTGGCAGACACGCGTTTGGAGGCGCGGTATGACGGACGGGCGCGAGCACGAGAGGGAATGCCTGCTCACCGGCGAGACGCTGCGCCGCCTGGCACGCGAGCAGGTGGAGCGCCCGTTGCCCCGCCGCTTCTACGACAACGTGGCGGTGGCCGAGGCGGAAGGCGGCTACACCGTGTTGCTGGACGGCCGCCCGCTGCGCACGCCGCTGAAGCGCCCTTTCGTGTTGCCCTCCCGCGCGCTGGCCGAGGCCGCGGCGGAGGAATGGCGCATGCAGGGCGAGAAGATTGACCCCGCCACCATGCCCATGACGGGGCTGGCCAACGCCGCCATCGACAAGGCCGACGGCCCGGAGCGTCCGGCGCTGGAAGCGCACCTGGCGGAGCTGGCCGAACACGACCTGTTGTGCTACCGCGCCGGGCCGGAGCAGGCCGGCCTTGCCGAGCGCCAGCGGAAGCAGTGGGATCCGCTGTTGCGCTGGGCGGAGGAGGCGCTGGGCGCCCGCCTGCACCTGGCGGAAGGCATCATGCCGGTGGCGCAGCCGCCTGAATCCGTCGCCGTGCTGCTGCGACCTTACGAGCGCGCCGACGCCTTCACCTTCGTGCCCCTGTTCTCCATGGCCGCGCTCACGCGCTCCGTCGTCGTTCCGCTGGCCGTGGCGCACGGCGTGCTGGCCGCGGAGGAGGCGTGGGAGGCGGCGATACTGGAGG
>JALUAB010000084.1 GCA_027051195.1 Hyphomicrobiales bacterium | reverse complement strand
CGGCGTGTCCCCGGGCAGCTCGATGATGCCGTCGTGATCGTCGGAGATTTCCAGCTCGCGCTCGGAGCACATCATGCCGGCGCTTTCCACGCCACGCACCTTCGCCACCTTCAGGTCCAGCCCGGTGCCCGGCACGTGCGTGCCCGGCGGAGCGAACACGCCCACCAGCCCCGTGCGTGCATTGGGCGCGCCGCAGACCACCTGCACCGGTTCGCCGCGGCCGGTGTCCACCATGCAGACCTTGAGCTTGTCGGCATCCGGATGCTTCTCCGCGGAGATGATCTTCGCGGTGACGAAGTTGCCCAGCTTCGCCGCCGGGTCGATGACCTCCTCGACTTCCAGCCCGATGCGGTTGAGCGCCTCGACGATCTCGTCGATGCCTGCCTCGGTGTCGAGAAAATCCTTCAGCCAGCCGAGCGTGAACTTCATGCCGAAAGCCCTCCCGAAAGCGTCGGAATCTGCAGCGCCGAGAAGCCGTAATGCCGCAGCCAGCGGATGTCGGACTCGAAGAAGGCGCGCAGATCGGGGATGCCGTATTTGAGCATGGCCAGCCGGTCGAGGCCGATGCCGAAGGCGAAGCCCTGCCATTCATCAGGATCCAGCCCGCCGGCACGCAAGACGTTCGGATGCACCATGCCGGAGCCGAGGATTTCCAGCCAGTCGTCGCCCTCGCCCACCTTCACCTGGCCGCCTTCCCAGCTGCAGTTGATGTCCACCTCCATGCTGGGCTCGGTGAAGGGGAAGTGCGAGGCGCGGAAGCGCATCTTCACGTTCTCCGTCTCGAAGAAGGCCTTGCAGAACTCCTCCAGCGTCCACTTGAGGTGCCCCATGTGGGTGTCGCGGTCGATGACCAGCGCCTCGACCTGGTGGAACATGGGCGTGTGGGTCTGATCAGAATCACAGCGGAAGGTGCGGCCCGGCGCGATGATGCGGATGGGCGGCTGCTGCGCCTCCATGGTGTGGATCTGCACCGGCGAGGTGTGGGTGCGCAGCAGCTTGCGGGTGCCGTCTGCCTTCTCGTGGAAATAGAAGGTGTCGTGCTCCTGCCGCGCCGGGTGTTCGGGCGGGATGTTGAGCGCCTCGAAGTTGTACCAGTCGGTCTCGATGTGCGGGCCCTCGGCGACGGAAAAGCCGAGGTCGGCAAAGATCTCCACCACCTCCTCCCACACGTGGGAGACGGGGTGCACGGCGCCTTCCTCCTCCGGCCGGGCGGGCAGGGTGACGTCCACGCGCTCCTTCGCCAGCTTCTCTTCCAGCGCCTGTTTCTCCAGCGCAGCGCGACGCTCGGCGATGGCCTGCTCCAGCGCGCCGCGCAACTCGTTCAGCAGGCGGCCGCGCTCCTTGCGCTCCTCCGGCGGCAGCGCGCCGAGGCCCTTCATCTGGGCGGAAACGAGGCCCTTCTTGCCGAGATATTTCACGCGCACCGCGTCCAGCGCGCGCATGTCGGCGGCGGCCCCGATTGCCGCAAGCGCCTCGCTTTCGAGTTTCTCCAGTTCGTCCTGCCCGCTCATGTTTTCTCTCCGGCCAGATGGAATGATGGTCATGGCAGGGAGTGTTCCACCGTCCGCGCGCTGTCAAGGGCGGGCCTTCGGCGGGTATGCCCCTTGACAGCGCGCGGACGGTGGAAAAATGGCCATGAAGCGCCAATGGCGACAAATCGCCATTGGCGCTTCTCTCAGCCCATTTCCCCAACCGATGGTCATTTGCTTCGCCCAATGAAAAAACCGGCCCGCCGGGCGTGTTCGGCCTCGGCATGGCGCGTCAGTGCGCCATGCATCGAGGAGAACGGGGCCCGGCAGGCCGGCGAATGGCGTTTCGTCAGCGACGGTTCGCGCCGACCAAGACGTGCTTCACAGAGCGGCCTGAGCCTTCTCCACCAGCGCCTTGAAGGCGTCCGGCTCGCGCACCGCCAGATCGGCCAGCACCTTGCGGTCGATCTCGATACCCGCCTTGCCGAGCCCGTCGATAAATCGGGAATAGGTCAGCCCGTGCTCGCGGGCGGCGGCGTTGATGCGCTGGATCCACAGAGCGCGGAAGGTGCGCTTGCGGCGCTTGCGGTCGCGGTAGGCATACTGGCCGGCCTTCTCCACCGCCTGCACCGCCACGCGATAGACGTTCTTGCGGCGGCCGTAGTAGCCCTTGGCCTTGCCGATGACCTTCTTGTGCCGCGCCCGGGCGCGCGGGCCGCCTTTCTTCGCTCTCGCCATGATGAAAACTCCCCAGTCGAAAAAACGTTCGTCTTCGCCGTGTTCACTTCAGCCGGTAGGGCATCAGCTTGCGCACGATCTTGGCATCCCCTTCCGCCAGGATGGTGGTGCCGCGCTGATTGCGGATCTGCTTGTTGGTGCGCTTGATCATGCCGTGCTGCTTGCCCGACTGGGTGGCGCGCACCTTGCCCCTGGCCGTGAAGCGAAAACGTTTTTTCGCCGCGGACTTGTTCTTGAGCTTGGGCATTTTCTCTTTCCTCGTCATTGCTGGCGGCATGGCCGCCGTCGTTACCGTTGCGCGCCGCCGCGGCAGCCCAGCAGATGAGCCGGACGGCGCCTTTCTCTAATGTCCGCCCGCAGGGAGCGGAAACGTGGGCCTTCATAGGCAATCACGCCCGTCTTTGCAAGCGGGAGCATTGCGTGATGACCGCCCACCGCCCCGCGCCCCCACCCAACCACCCGATAGTGTGGTTCATGGGGTGATTGGGTGGAGGCGCGGGGTGATGACGACTTCGAAATCGCTCAGATGCGCCCCGTGAGCATGAGCGCGCCCAGCACCGCCGCCAGCGCGAAGCGGTAGAGGACGAACGGCAGCAGGCCGATGCGGGTGATCATCTTCATGAGAAAGGCGATGGCGCCCAGCGCCACGAAAAAGGTGAGCACCCCGGCCAGGATGGCGTCTGCCGTGATGGCGTGGCCGTTCTCCATGGCCTCGCCCAGCACCAGGATGCCGGCGCCGGCGATGGCGGGAATGCCCAGCAGGAAAGAAAACCGCGCCGCCTCCTCGCGAGTGAGCCCCAGCAGCCGCCCGGCCGACATGGTGATGCCGGAACGCGAGGTGCCGGGAATGATGGCCAGCGCCTGCGCCACGCCGATGATGAAGGCCTGTCCCAGGCCGAGGTCTTCCGAGCGGCTCCGCTGCGGCCCGCGGGCGTCCGCATACCACATGACGAGGCCGAAGAACACGGCGTTGATGGTGACGATGAGGGGGCCGCGGATGGCTTCCTGCAGGCCCGAGAACTTCATGAACAGGCCGAAGGCCACCGCCGGAATAGTGGCGATCAGGATCATGAGCGCCATGCGTCCGGCGGGCGTCAGGCGACCGCGCAACAGCTGGAGAAAACCGCCAAGCATGGCCAGCACGTCGCGCCAGAAATATACCACCACCGCCAGGAACGAGCCCATGTGCACCATCACGTCGGTAATCAGCCCCTGATCCTTCCAGCCGGTGAGCACGGGCACCAGGATGAGGTGGCCGGAAGAGGAGATGGGCAGGAACTCGGTGATGCCCTGCACGATGGCGAGAACGACGATTTGCAGGAGTTCCACGGTCTTTCCCCCGGCATGCGTTTTCTGGCGAAGCTGGCGGCACCCTGCCACGCAAATCTTGTGCGCCGGTAAACGGGCTCGGACGCGCCCTTGTCAAGCCCGTTCCCGTGGCAACAGCGCGCGCAGGCCTTCGCGATAGGTGGGATAGCGGGGGTTCCAGCCAAGATCGCGCTTGAGTTTCTCGTTGGAGACGCGCTTGGACTCGCCGTAGAAGGAACGTGCCATGGGCGAAAGCCGGGCTTCCTCGAACGGCACCAGCGGCGGCGGCTGAAGGCCCAGCAGCTCGTGCGCGAACAGCGCGACCTCATGCGGTGGCGCAGGCTCGTCGTCCACCACGTTGTATATGGCACCCGGGCAGGGGGCGTTCATGGAGAGCACGAGCGCGGAAACCAGATCGTCCACATGGATGCGGGAGAAGACCTGGCCTTCCTTCACCACCAGCGCCTTGCGCGCGCCTTCCAGCGCCTTGCGCAACGGGTTGCGGCCGGGGCCGTAGATGCCAGGCAGGCGGAAGACATGCACCGGCAGGCGGCAGCGTTCGCGCAGGTCCAGCCATGCCCGTTCCGCCGCCAGCCGCCGCTTGCCGCGGGCGCTCACCGGGCGGCAGGGCGTGGCCTCATCCACCCATGCGCCGCCGTGATCGCCATAGACGCCGACGGTGGAAAGGTAGCCCACCCAGCGCAGATGCGGCGCGGCGCGGCAGAGGTCTTCGGTGAGCGCGCGCAGGGCCGGGTCGCCTTCCGCATCCGGCGGAATGGAACTGAGCACATGGGTGACGCCTTCCCAGGCCCGCCGAGGCAGCGGGGCGGCGCCATCGAAGAGGCAAACGCCGAATCCCCGGCCGCGCAAGGTGGCCGCCGCCGCCTCCTCGCGCACGGTGGCGGTGATGCGCCAGCCTTCCTCCCGCAGCCCATCGGCCAGCCGGGTGGCCACGTAGCCGCAGCCCAGCAGCAGGACGTGCTTCTCCTCGCGCGTGTTCATCCATCCGCTCCTTTCCGCTCCGTGGTGACGGGCCTGCCACGCGCCTTGAAAATGGCGCGGGAAGTCCCATCTGACAAATGCAAGCGATAGCCCTTCCGATCCATGGGGATGCGGAAAGGCAGAAAGACGAGGCGATGGCCACATGAAGAAGCCCGAACACGACGAGACGTTCCGGACGGACAAGGTCAGCCCGCTGGAGCTTGCGCGCATGGGCGGCGGGCGCATCGCCTACATCCGGCCCATCCGGGCGGAGGAGGCGACGCGCATCATCGGCGCGCCCATCCAGGCGCCGCCGGGCACGAAGCTCTATGCGGTGTTCCACGCGGACGGCCAGCCCATCCTCATCGCCGACAGCAGGGCGGGCGCGCTGGCCAACCTGCTGGTGGAGCACGACGAGCTGGAACCCATCAGCGTCAACTGAGCGGGGCACCGCACGCCCCGGCGTATTCCGCGTTCCCGCCAGGCCGCTCGCGGAATGCACGCGGGTGGCCCGGCCGGGCGTGGAACGTCCGCACGGCCGTCGCGACCGGAGCCGGTTTCATTCACGTGGCCTGATCGCCATCCGGCAGGCGGCGCAGGGCCGAGAGGAATTCCTTCACGTTCAGCGGCACGGAGAACATGGCGTCGGCAAGGCGCCAGAAAATCCTCCGCTCCTCATCCGTGAAAAAAGCGGAAACCACCATAACCGGGATACGCCTCAGCCCGTGCGCCCATTCCATCCGGCGCAGACGCAGGAGCGTTTCGGGGGCGCGGACTTCCCGCATGAAATTGTCGAGAACGATGCAGGAGGGAAAGCGGCGTTCCTGCTCCGGCAGGTCCAGGTGCACGGCATACCAGTAGAGCAGGGAAGCGCCGTCATCGAACATGCGCACTTCCCTGTTCAGCGCGCATGCGATCAGATCCGTCTGGAGCTTGCGTTGCAATTCGTTGTCGTTGACGACGAAAATCACCGACGGACTTCCTCTTCCGGACGCCGGATGGCAGCGCCCTATTCATCCATCTTGAGCGCCTTGATGAAGGCATCCTGCGGGATGTTCACCTTGCCGAACTGCCTGAGCTTCTTCTTGCCTTCCTTCTGCTTCTCCAGCAGCTTGCGCTTGCGGCTCACGTCGCCGCCGTAGCACTTGGCGGTGACATCCTTGCGCAGAGCGCCGATGGTCTCCCGCGCGATGATCTTGCCGCCGATGGCCGCCTGGATGGGGATCTTGAACAGGTGGCGCGGAATCAGCTCCTTGAGCTTCTCGCACATGGCGCGGCCGCGCTGCTGGGCGCGGTCGCGGTGGACGATGACGGAAAGCGCGTCCACCGGCTCGCCGTTCACCAGAATCTGCATTTTCACCAGATCGCCCGGCCGGTAGCCAATCTGCTCGTAGTCGAAGCTGGCATAGCCGCGGGTGACGGACTTCAGCCGGTCGTAGAAGTCGAACACCACCTCGTTCAGCGGCAGCTCGTAAACCACCATGGCGCGATTGCCGACATAGGTGAGATCCTGCTGGATGCCGCGCCTGTCCTGGCACAGTTTCAGCACGTCGCCCAGGTATTCGTCCGGCACCAGGATGGTGGCCCTTATCCACGGCTCCTCGATACGCTCGATCTTCACCGGCTCGGGCATGTCGGCGGGGTTGTGCAGCTCGATCATGGAGCCGTCGGTAAGGTACACGTGATAGACCACCGAGGGCGCGGTGGTGATGATCTCGATGCCGAACTCGCGCTCGATACGCTCGCGGATGATCTCCAGGTGCAGAAGCCCCAGGAAACCACAGCGGAAGCCGAACCCCAGCGCGGCGGAAGTCTCCATCTCGTATTCGAAGCTGGCGTCATTGAGCCGGAGTTTGGCCATGGCTTCGCGCAGGTCCTCGAACTCGGCCGAATCCACGGGAAAGAAGCCGGCGAACACCACCGGCTGCGCCGGGCGGAAGCCGGGCAGCGGCTCCGCCGTGGGGTTTTTCGCATCGGTGATGGTGTCGCCCACGCGGGTATCCGCCACCTCCTTGATGGAGGCAGTGAGAAAGCCGATCTCCCCCGGCCCCAGCGCGTCCACCGTCTCCTTCTTGGGAGTGAAGACGCCTACGCGATCGACGGTGTATTCCGCGCCGGAAGACATTAGCTTGATCTTCTGGCCCTTCCTCAGGGTGCCGTCGAACACGCGCACCAGCACCACCACCCCCAGATACGGGTCATACCAGGAGTCCACCAGCAGCGCCTTGAGCGGCGCGTTCGCATCGCCTCGCGGCGGCGGCAGACGGTGCACGATGGCCTCCAGCACCTCTTCCACGCCCTGCCCCGTCTTGGCCGAAACCTCGATGGCGTCCGAGGCGTCCAGTCCGATGACATCCTCGATCTGCGTCTTTACTCGCTGCGGGTCGGCGGCGGGCAGGTCGATCTTGTTGAGAACGGGGATGATCTCATGATCGTGCTCGATGGCCTGATAGACGTTGGCCAGCGTCTGCGCCTCCACCCCCTGCGAGGCGTCCACCACCAGCAGCGAGCCTTCCACGGCGGAAAGCGAGCGCGAAACCTCGTAGGCGAAGTCCACGTGCCCGGGCGTGTCGATGAGGTTGAGCACGTAGGTTTCGCCGTCCTTCGCGGTGTAGGTGAGGCGCACGGTCTGGGCCTTGATGGTGATGCCGCGCTCGCGCTCCAGCTCCATGTTGTCCAGCACCTGCTCCTGCATCTCGCGGTCAGTGAGACCACCGCAGATCTGGATCAACCGGTCGGCCAGCGTGGACTTGCCGTGGTCGATATGCGCGATGATGGAGAAATTGCGTATGTGCCTGTGTTCCGCCATGTCGCTCCGTTCGCATGCATGCGGGCGCCCGCCTCCGTGTCATTGCGCAGATGGCATGCGGGTGGGGTGGCGTCAAGGCGGAACGGAACGGGGCCACGGCGTGCGCCGCGGCCCCTCGTCATCATCACTGCGGATTTCGCATCCGGCCACTCAGTTCTGATAGGCCACCGCCGCGTGGCGTTCGCAATAGGGTCTGCCTTCCTTCGACTCCCGGCCGCAATAGCAGAAATCCTCCTCGCCCGGGTTGCCGATGGGCCAGCGGCAGGTATCGTGCCGGAGCTCCATGATGTCGGTGATGAGGCCCACTTCTTCCGACACCACCTCCAGCTCCGGGCCGGGCCGGGCCTGCGGGGCGGCCACGGGCTGCGCCTTCGTTTCCAGCGCCAGAGAGCCGCTGGCAGCCTGCCGTGGCTGCGGCCGGGTCGTCTGACGGGTCTGGGCGGCCTTTTGCCTGGTGGCGCGCTGATTGCGGGGGCGGGGTTCCTCACGCTCTGGAATCTGCCCGGCCTTGCGCATGCGGTGCAGCTTGCCGATGACGGCGTTGCGGCTGAGCTCCTTGCCGGCCATGGCGCACAGTTCCCTGGCGATGTTGGAGGCGCTCTTCCCCTCCATCCACAATTCCAGCATCTTCTGAATGATCTCTTCCGTCCACACGCTCTGGCGTCCCTTGCCCTTCGTGATGGTGGTCATGGCGATGCGCCCCCTTGTGTTGCTGCTGACGACGTTTCAACCCTGCAAAATCCGGACTCGGAATCCGAACCCGCTTCCGCAATCGCGCCGATTGCGGAGCGGCAATGCCACTCACCTGTGTTGTGATCTACATGTGGTGCCGATGCACTTGCCAAAATACCAGATGATGGCAAATCGGCACAAACTCGACCAACCTGTTTTCCCCAGCCACGTGGCCGGTGTGGTTAACCAAAAGTAAACGATGGGCGTGCGAATCTGTCGATGCGGCGAGTTGACTCAGGTGCATGAAATTGAATGTTTCCCGTCTCTCAAGCCCTTGACTCGCATGCGACCTCACTCCTATACACGTGGCCTCTTTTCGTTCGCGCCGATTCGGAACAGCGGCGCCACGTGACCTGTCAGGCCGCCGCTTCCCGCCGGAGCCGGCGGCCTTGTCCTTTGGCGGGCCCGTCAGCCGGGAGAAGGATCATGGAAACGCACCTGATGCCCACCTATGCGCGCGCCGATGTCGCCTTCGCGCGGGGCGAGGGCGCGCGCCTGTACGACGAGCGGGGCGCGGACTACATCGACCTGCTGGCGGGCATCGGCGTGATTTCGCTGGGACATTGTCATCCGCACCTGGTGGCGGCGGTGCAGGAGCAGGCCGAAAGACTGTGGCACGTTTCCAACCTGTTCCGCATCCGCGAGGCCGAGCGGGCGGCAGCGCGGCTGTGCGCCATGACCTTCGCCGAGGTGGTGTTCTTCGGCAATTCCGGGGCGGAGGCCATCGAGGCGGCCATCAAGGTGGCGCGCAAGCATTTCGCCGCCGCCGGAGAGCCGCAAAGGAACCGTATCATCACTTTCGAGGGGGCGTTTCACGGTCGCACGCTGGGGGCGCTGGCGGCGGGCGGCAACGAGGCGCATCTTTCCGGCTTCGAGCCGCGCTGCCCCGGTTTCATCCAGGTGCCGCGGGAGAACGAGAAGGCGGTTCGCGCCGCCATCACGCCGGAGGTGGCGGCCATCCTCGTGGAGCCGGTTCAGGGCGAGGGCGGCATTCACGCCTTCTCCGACGATTTCCTGCGGTTCCTGCGGGGAGTGTGCGACGAACACGGCATCCTGCTCATCTTCGACGAGATCCAGTGCGGGCTCGGGCGGACGGGCAGGATGTTCGCCTGCGAGCACGCCGGGGTGTGGCCGGACATCATGGCGCTGGCCAAGGGCTTGGGCGGCGGCTTTCCGGTGGGGGCGTGTCTGGCCACGCGCGAGGCGGCTTCCGGCATGGTGGCGGGCACGCACGGCTCCACCTTCGGCGGCAACCCGCTGGCCATGGCGGCGGTTAGCGCGGTGCTTGACGAGATGGAGAAGCCCGGGTTCCTGCCGCAGGTGCGGGAGAGAGCAGAAGGACTGGATCTGGCGCTGCGGCAAATCGCGGAGGACTTTTCCGGAGTGGTGCGGGCCTTGCGCGGACGCGGGCTGATGCGCGGGCTGCATTTGCGCGAGAAGGCACCGAACACCGAGCTGGTGCGGCTGGCGCGCGAGGAGCGGGTGATCGTGTGCGGCGCGGGTGAAAACGTGGTGCGCCTGCTGCCACCGCTGACCATTACGGAGGCGGAACTGAACGAGGGACTTGCACGCCTGCGCCGGGCACTGGAACGGCTGGCGCACGAAACGGGTTGAGAAGTGTGCATGACCGGCCCGCCTGCCCAGGGCGCAAATCGCCACCTGCGGCTGGCAAACCCCTTGACAGGGAGGCCGAAAAGGGAATGGGATCGCACCCCCAGGAGTGGGAGCAAGGCAAATGCCGCATTTCATCGACATCGCCGATTTCTCGAAGGACGCGCTGCTGCGGATGCTGGCGGAGGCGAAGCGGCGCAAGCAGGACCGCGCCGGACAGCCAAAGGGCGCGGTGGATGCCGACGCGCCGCTGGCGGGCCGGACACTGGCGATGGTGTTCGAGAAACCCTCCACGCGCACGCGCCTTTCCTTCGACATGGCCATGCGGCAACTGGGCGGCTCCACGATCGTGCTCAACTCCGGCGACATGCAGCTGGGCCGGGGCGAGAGCATCGAGGATACCGCGAAGGTGCTGGGCCGCATGGTGGACTCGGTGATGGCGCGCGTGCACGGGCACGAGAAGATCAAGGCGCTGGCCGAATTCGCCGGCATTCCGATCATCAACGGGCTGACCGATCTTTCGCACCCGTGCCAGATCATGGCCGACCTGCAGACGCTGGAAGAACACAAGGGGCGGCTGGAGGGCCTGACCGTGGCCTGGGTGGGCGATTGCGCCAACGTCACCCGTTCGTGGATCGAGGCCGCGACCATCCTCGGCATGACCATGAAGATCGGCGCTCCGGAAGGCTATCAGCCGGAGGAGGACGTGCTGGCCTGGGCGGCGGAGAAAGGCGGCGCGATCATCGTCACCGAAGACCCGGCGGAAGCGGTGAAGGAAGCCGACTGCGTGATGACGGACACGTGGATTTCCATGCACCACCGCGAGGAGGAAAAGGCGAAGCGCATGGCCGACCTGATGCCCTATCAGGTAACGCCCGCGCTGATGGCGCAGGCGAAGGAGGATGCCATCTTCATGCACTGCCTGCCGGCGCATCGCGGCGAGGAGGTGGCGGCGGAGGTCATCGACGGACCGCAGTCGGTGGTGTTCGACGAGGCGGAAAACCGGCTGCACGCGCAAAAGGCCGTGCTGCTGCACTGCTTCGGCCTGTGAAGCACGCGCCCGCACGGACAACATTTCGAATTTTCGACAAAATGCTCTAGAACCTGTTGCCAGTGATTCCGTGGGGCAAACGCGCACGGCGCGGCAACGGCGGAAGGCGGCATGGGCGCCTATATCCTCAAACGGCTCGGTCTGATGATCCCGACGCTGATCGGGATCATGCTCATCAATTTCGTCATCGTGCAATTCCTGCCCGGCGGGCCGGTGGAGCGGGTGCTGGCGAAACTGCAGGGGCATGACGTTTCCGCCACCGCGCGCATCGGCGGCGCGGGTGCCGGTGGCGAGGTGGGGCAAGCCGGCGCCGGGGCGGCGGCTGCGGGCGCCACGGCGGAAGGCGGCTTCAAGTATCGCGGCGCGCAGGGGCTGGACCCGGAATTCATCAAGCAGCTGGAGCAACAGTTCGGCTTCGACAAGCCGGCGCACGAACGCTTCCTCAAGATGCTCTGGGACTATTTCCGTTTCGACTTCGGCAACAGCTATTTCCGCGACCGCCCGGTGCTCGACCTCATCAAGGACGCCATGCCCGTGTCCATCTCGCTGGGGCTGTGGCTCACCTTCATCTCCTACGGCGTGTCCATCCCGCTGGGCATCGCCAAGGCGGTGCGGGATGGTTCGAAGTTCGACGTGTGGACGTCCGCCGTCATCATCGTCGGCTACGCCATCCCTTCGTTCCTGTTCGCCATCCTGCTCATCGTGCTGTTCGCCGGCGGCTCGTTCTGGAGCATCTTTCCCCTGCGCGGGCTGGTTTCGGACAACTTCGACGAACTCACCTGGTGGCAGAAGATTCTCGACTACGCCTGGCACCTGGTGCTGCCGCTCACGGCGCTGGCCATCTCCTCCTTCGCCACCATGACGCTGCTGACGAAGAATTCGTTCCTTGACGAGATCCGCAAGCAATACGTGGTGACGGCGCGGGCCAAGGGGCTGACGGAAAAGCGGGTGCTGTATGGCCACGTGTTCCGCAATGCCATGCTCATTGTCATCGCCGGCTTTCCGGGCGCGTTCATTTCCGCCTTTTTCACCGGTTCGCTGCTCATCGAGCAGATCTTCTCGCTGGACGGGCTGGGGCTTTTGGGCTTCAAGGCGGCGATCGACCGCGACTATCCGGTGGTGTTCGCCACGCTCTACATCTTTTCGCTCATGGGGCTGCTCACAAACCTCATCACGGACGTGGTCTATACCCTCATAGACCCGCGCATCGATTTCGAGAAACGGGAGCTGTGAGCAGATGTTGGTGAGAATGCAGAATTGTTTGCCTCCCCTCTCCGGAAGAAACAGTGGACCCGTCCACTGTTTCTTCCGGAGAGGGGAGCAACTCCAGGCTGGCGCTCCGTTGCCCATTGTCAAGGGCGGGCCTTCGGCCTGCCGCGAAGCGGGCATGCCCCTTGACAATGGGCAACGGAGCGCGAACCGCAACCGGAACGACAACACCGCATGACCGGGCCGAAGAGCATCGACGAGCTGGATGGCGTGGTGGACATCCGGGCGCTGGCGAAGGAGGCCGCGGTGGCCGGCGTGCCGGTGCCGGAGGTCACGCGCGGCTGGCTTTCGCCCATCAACCGGCGCCGGCTGGCGCTGTTCCGGGCCAACCGCCGCGGGTTCTGGTCGCTGTGGATCTTTCTGGTGCTGTTCGTGCTCAGCCTGTTCGCCGAGTTCATCGCCAACGACAAGCCACTCATCGTGCAATACAAGGGCGAGACGCTGTTTCCGGTGTTCGTGGATTATCCGGAGACGAAGTTCGGCGGCTTTCTGGCACAGACGGATTACCGCGATCCGTTCATCCAGCAGGAGATCCGCAAAAACGGCTGGATGCTGTGGCCACCCATCCGCTATTCCTATGACACCGTGAACAACGAGCTGCCCGAGCCGGCGCCCTCGCGCCCCGCCTTCCTGATGAGCTGGGAGGAGGCGTGCAAGAAATATCCGAAGGGGGTGGATGATCCCAATTGCGTGGCCGGAAACCTGAACTGGCTGGGCACGGACGATCACGGACGCGACGTGCTGGCGCGGCTCATCTACGGCTTTCGCATTTCTGTCATCTTCGGGCTGCTGCTGACGTTATTGTCCTCCATCGTCGGAGTGGCAGCGGGCGCAGTGCAGGGTTATTTCGGCGGCCTCATCGACCTGTTCTTCCAGCGCTTCATCGAGGTGTGGACCTCCATCCCGACGCTCTATCTCATCATCATCCTCTCGGCGTTCTTCGTGCCCAATTTCTGGATATTGCTGCTCATCATGCTTCTGTTCTCGTGGACGGCGCTGGTGGGCGTGGTGCGCGCCGAGTTCCTGCGCGGGCGCAACTTCGAATACGTGCGCGCGGCCCGGGCGCTGGGGCTGGGGGACGGGCGCATCATGTTCAAGCACATCCTGCCGAACGCCATGGTGGCCACCATCACCTTTCTGCCGTTCATCCTGTCCGGCTCCATCACCACGCTCACGGCGCTGGACTTCCTCGGCTTCGGCCTGCCGCCCGGCTCGCCCAGCCTCGGCGAGCTTTTGAAACAGGGCAAGGTGAACCTGCAGGCGCCGTGGCTGGGGCTGACGGGCTTCTTCACCGTCTCCATCATGCTCACGCTGCTGGTATTCATCGGCGAGGCGGTGCGCGACGCCTTCGACCCGCGCAAGACCTTCGAGGAGGGATGAGCAGCATGAGCGCTGCGAGTGAACATCTGCTGGAAGTGGACGACCTCGCCGTGGACTTCGTGCAGGGCCGCAAGGTCACGCACGCGGTGAAGGGCGTGTCGTTTCACATCGACAGAGGCGAGACGCTGGCGCTGGTGGGCGAATCCGGCTCCGGCAAGTCCACGGTGGCGCTCTCGGTGCTGAAGCTGCTGCCCTATCCGGCGGCGCGGCACCCGGCGGGCGAAATCCGCTTCAAGGGGCGCGACCTGCTGCATGCCAGCGACGACGAGCTGCGCCGGGTGCGCGGCAACGACATCACCATGATCTTCCAGGAGCCGATGACCTCGCTCAACCCGCTGCACACGGTGGAGAAGCAGATCGGCGAAATCCTGGAGGTGCACCAGGGGCTGACGGGCGAGAAGGCCCGTGCGCGCATCATCGAGCTTCTGGAAGAGGTGGGCATTCCGGAGCCGGAAAAGCGCCTTGGCTCCTATCCGCACCAGCTCTCCGGCGGGCAGCGCCAGCGCGTGATGATCGCCATGGCGCTGGCCAACCGGCCCGACCTGCTCATCGCGGACGAGCCGACCACGGCGCTGGACGTGACGGTGCAGGCGCAGATCCTGAAGCTGCTGAAACGCCTGCAACGCCAGCACGAAATGGCGATGCTGCTGATCACCCATGACCTCACCATCGTTCGCCGCGTGGCCGACCGTGTGGCGGTGATGAAAGACGGCGAAATCGTGGAGCTGAAGCCCACGGAAGAGCTGTTTTCCAACCCGGAGCACCCCTACACGCAGATGTTGCTGGCTTCCGAGCCGAAGGGCGATCCGCCGCCGCTGGACGAAAGCGCGCCAGTGGTGATGGAAGCGGAAAACCTCAAGGTGTGGTTCCCGATAAAGAAGGGCATCCTGCGCCGCACCGTGGGTTATATCCGCGCCGTCAACGGCATCTCGGTGAAAATCCGCCAGGGGCAGACGCTGGGCGTGGTGGGTGAATCCGGCTCCGGCAAGACGACGCTGGGGCTGGCGCTGCTCAGGCTCATCCAGTCGGAAGGGCCCATCGTGTTCATGGGGCGGCACATCGAGGATTGTGACGCCAAGTGCATGCGGCCGCTGCGCCGGCACATGCAGATCGTGTTTCAGGATCCGTATGGTTCCTTGAGCCCGCGCATGTCCATCCGCCAGATCGTGGAGGAAGGGCTGCTTATCCAGGCGCCCGATCTCACCTACGAGGAGCGGGTGGCGCTGGTGGCCAAGGCGCTGGACGAGGTGGGCATCGACCCGGCCACCATGGAGCGCTATCCGCACGAATTCTCCGGCGGCCAGCGCCAGCGCATCGCCATTGCCCGGGCCATGGTGCTGCATCCACGCTTCGTGGTGCTGGACGAGCCGACCTCGGCGCTCGATCTGACGGTGCAGGCGCAGATTGTCGATCTGCTGCGTTCATTGCAGGAGAAGCACGATCTCGCCTACATGTTCATCTCGCACGATCTGCGGGTGGTGAAGGCGCTGGCCAGCGAACTGCTGGTGATGCGCCACGGCGAACTGGTCGAATCCGGCCCGGCGGCGGAGATTTTCGACAACCCGCAGCACCCCTACACCAAGGCGCTCCTGAAAGCCGCCTTCGAACTGGAAGCGGTGGAAGACGACAAGGCGGTGGCCCAGTGATCACGCCACCTTCGGCCTGACGGTTTTCTCGATGGCCTCACCCATTTTCATGCGGGTGATTTCGAGATCGTAATGCGCCTGCATGCCCAGCCAGAATTCCGGTGAGGTGCCAAAGTAGCGCGCCAGTCTGAGCGCGGTTTCCGGCGTGATGGCGCGCTTGCCACGCACGATCTGGCTGATGCGGATGGGCGGCACGCCAATCGCTTTCGCCAGCGCGTTCTGGCTCAGTCCGGAGGGCTTGAGGAAATCTTCCTTCAGCACTTCCCCAGGATGCACTGGCCCGAAGTCAGCCATGGTTTCGTTCCTTCTCGCATCAAGTCTTGCATCACACCATTTCGCAGTTTCCCTCTTGCGTCATTGCCGGGCTTGTGCCGGCAATCCAGGGCGGCATACTGCATGTCCGGAACGCACACCAACTCATAAGAAAACCGCTTGCTTGTCGTATTTCGCCCTGGATCCCCGGGACAAGCCCGGGGATGACGGGGGGAGATGGCGGGGATGACGGGTGTGGCTGGTGTCGCCAGTGGTCGCTTCCTCGGCTAAACACATTTATATGGCCAAGTCCCTTGAACAGCGGTTGAAGGAGAAGGCGAACACGCTGGGGTTCGATGCCTGCGGGATCGCGCGGGCCGAAGTGCCGGAAGAGGCGCGGCGGCAACTCATGGAGTTCGTCGGGCGCGGACTGCACAGCACCATGGAATGGATGGAAACGACGCTCACGCGGCGGCTCGATCCGAAGCGACTGATGCCGGAAGCGAAAAGCGCCATCGTCTGTGCCATGAGCTATGCGCCGCCGCCAGAGGTGGACCCGCTGGAACGCGCGGCGCGGCCGGAGCTGGGCAACATCTCCGTCTATGCGCTGGGGCGGGATTACCACGACGTGGTGAAGGGCAGGCTCAAGCACCTTGCGCAATGGCTCGTTTCGCAAACGAAACGGGACGTGAAGGTATTCGTGGACACCGCGCCGCTGATGGAAAAGGTGATGGCGGCGTGCGCCGGCATTGGCTGGCAGGGAAAGCATACCTGCGTGTTATCGCGGGAGCTTGGCAACTGGTTCTTCATCGGCGTCATCCTCACGGAAGCGGAACTGGCGCCGGACGAGCCGGCGGAAGCATATTGCGGCACGTGCACGCGGTGCCTGTCCATCTGCCCGACGGGCGCCTTCATTGGCCCGGGGATGCTGGATGCGCGGCGTTGCATCTCTTATCTCACCATCGAGCACAAGGGACCCATCGACCGAGCGCTGCGGCCGCTCATGGGCAACCGCATCTTCGGCTGCGATGATTGCCTGGCCGCCTGCCCGTGGAACAAGTTCGCGAAGGAGGCGCGGGAGGAGCGGCTGAAGCCGCGGCCGCATCTCGTGGAAACGCCGCTGGAGGAGCTGCTGAGGCTGGACGAACCCGCCTTCCGCAAGATGTTCGCCGGCACGCCGGTGCGCCGGGCGGGCTACGAGCGGTTTCTCGCCAATGTGTGCATTGCGGCGGGCAATAGCGGTGATACGAGGTTCGTACCGCTTCTGAAACGGCGGCTCTCCGGCGAGCCGCCGCTCATTCGCGGCATGGCCGTGTGGGCGCTTTCCCGTCTGCTGCCGCAAGTAGAATTCGCGTTGTTGAAACAACGGCACCTGCAGCATGAAACCGATGTGCTGGTGCGTGCGGAATGGCTAGGCTCAGGACCCATAA
>JALUAB010000083.1 GCA_027051195.1 Hyphomicrobiales bacterium | reverse complement strand
CGGCCAGAACCTTCGTGATCGCCGCCGTCAGAGTCGTCTTGCCGTGGTCAACGTGACCAATCGTCCCGATGTTCACGTGCGGCTTCGTGCGTTCAAATTTCTCCTTGGACATCGTTCCGTCTCCGTCTTGCAGTTGTTGTTCCGTTATCCGCCGGTCAGGCCACCTTGGCGATGATTTCGTCGGCCACGCTCTTCGGCACCGGTGCGTAATGATCGAAGATCATGGTGAAGTTGGCTCGACCCTGGGACATGCTGCGCAGCGTGTCCACGTAGCCGAACATGTTGGCCAGCGGCACCATGGCGGTGATCACCACGGCGTTGCCGCGCCGGTCGGTACCGGCGATCTGGCCGCGGCGGGAGTTCAGGTCGCCCATGATGGAGCCCTGATATTCCTCCGGCGTGGTCACCTCCACCTTCATGATGGGCTCCAGCAGCTGGGCGCCGGCCTTGGCCAGCGCCTCGCGCATGGCCTGGCGACCGGCGATCTCGAAGGCCACGGCGGAGGAGTCCACCTCGTGATAGGCACCGTCCTTCAGCGTCGCCTTCACGTCCACCACCGGGAAGCCGGCGACGACGCCGGAGGACATGACCGACTGGATACCCTTGTCCACGGCCGGGATGTATTCCTTCGGAACGTTGCCACCCACCACGGTGCTCTCGAACTCGTAGCCCGCCCCCTGCTCGTTGGGCTCGATCTCGATGATGACGCGGGCGAACTGACCAGCACCGCCGGTCTGCTTCTTGTGGGTGTAGTCCACTTCCGCCTTGCGCGTGATGGTTTCGCGGTAGGCCACCTGCGGCGCACCCACCTGCACTTCCAGGTTATGGGAGCGCCTGAGGATATCCACCTTGATGTCGAGATGCAGCTCGCCCATGCCCGCGATGATGGTCTGACCGGATTCCTCGTCGGTATAGACGCGGAAGGAGGGATCTTCCTTGGCCAGCTTCTGAAGCGCCACGGTGAGCTTTTCCTGATCGGCCTTGGAGGCCGGCTCGATGGCCTTCTCGATCACCGGCTCGGGAAACTCCATCTTCTCCAGGACGATGGGCTTGGCCACATCGCACAGGGTATCGCCGGTGCGGGTGTCCTTCAGACCCACCAGCGCCATGATGTCGCCGGCGTAGGCCTCGTCGATCTCCTCGCGCTCGTTGGCGTGCATGAGAACCATGCGGCCCACGCGCTCGGTCTTGCCGGTGGTGGAGTTGAGCACCGTGGTACCCTTCTTCACCTTGCCGGAATAGACGCGCACGAAGGTGAGCGTGCCATACGGATCCTCCATGATCTTGAAGGCAAGCATGGCCAGCGGCTCGTCGTCGGAGGGCTTGCGCTCCTCCTCGGCGTCGGTCTTGGGGTTGGTGCCCTTCACCGGCGGCAGATCGACCGGAGACGGCAGGTAGTCTACCACCGCATCCAGCAGCGGCTGCACACCCTTGTTCTTGAAAGCGGAGCCGCAGAGCACGGGGAAGAACTCATTGGTAAGCGTGCCGGCGCGCAGAAGCTCGCGGATCTTGTCCTCGGAGATCTCCTCGCCGGAGAGGTAGGCCTCCATCGCCTCCTCGTCCAGCTCGACGATGGTCTCCAGCATCTCCGTGCGCATCTCCTCGGCCTTGTCCTTCAGGTCGGCCGGGACCTCCTCCTCGTGAAACTTGGCGCCCAGCGTCTCCTCGTCCCAGACGATGGCGACCATGCGCACGAGATCGATGACACCCTTGAAGTCGTCCTCGGCGCCGATGGGCATCTGCACGGGCACGGCGCGGGCGCCCAGGCGCTCCCTGATGGAGTCGACGGAGGCGAAGAAGTCGGCGCCGATCTTGTCCATCTTGTTGATGAAGACGATGCGCGGCACGTTGTATTTGTCGCCCTGGCGCCAGACGGTTTCCGTCTGCGGCTCGACGCCGGCGTTGGCATCCAGCACGGTGACCGCGCCGTCCAGCACGCGCAGCGCGCGCTCCACCTCGATGGTGAAGTCCACGTGGCCCGGCGTGTCGATGATGTTCAGACGCTTGCCACGCCAGAAGGTGGTGGTTGCGGCGGAGGTGATGGTGATGCCGCGCTCCTGCTCCTGCTCCATGAAGTCCATGGTGGCGGCGCCGTCGTGCACCTCGCCGATCTTGTAGGTCTTGCCCGTGTAATACAGGATGCGTTCGGTCACCGTCGTCTTGCCGGCATCGATGTGGGCCATGATGCCGAAGTTGCGGTAATCCTCGATTTTCACCTTGCGGGGCATGGTTTCGCTCCGAATTCCGTATTCGTATTCCGTGCCGGCGCCTTACCAGCGATAATGGGCGAAGGCGCGGTTGGCCTCTGCCATGCGGTGGGTGTCTTCCTTCTTCTTCACCGCGGCGCCGCGATTGTTCGCCGCCTCCATCAGCTCGTTGGCGAGGCGCTCCATCATGGTGTTCTCGCCACGGGCGCGGGCGGCCTGGATGATCCAGCGAATGGCCAGCGCCTGCCTGCGGTCGGGGCGCACCTCCACCGGTACCTGGTAGGTGGCGCCGCCAACGCGGCGGGAGCGCACCTCCACCTGCGGCTTCACGTTGTCGATGGCCTCGTGGAACACCTCCAGCGGATCGCGGCGCATTTTCGCCTGGATGTTGTCCAGCGCACCATAGACGATCTTCTCGGCCACCGACTTCTTGCCGTCGTACATCAGGTTGTTGATGAACTTCGACAGCACCACGTCCCCGAACTTCGGATCGGGGTTGATCTCGCGTTTCTCTGCGCGACGGCGACGGGGCATTGCGTTCTTCCCTGCTCTGTTCCGTTACGTTGTTCCGTTGAGCGACGGGCCGGCGGCTCACTTGGGCCGCTTGGCGCCATACTTGGAGCGACGCTGGCGACGACCCTCGACGCCGGAGGCGTCCAGCACGCCGCGAACGATGTGATAGCGCACGCCGGGCAGGTCCTTCACGCGGCCACCACGAATGAGCACCACCGAGTGCTCCTGGAGGTTATGGCCCTCGCCCGGGATATAGCTCGTGACCTCGAAACCGTTGGTGAGGCGCACGCGCGCCACCTTGCGCAGCGCCGAGTTCGGCTTCTTCGGCGTGGTGGTGTAAACGCGGGTGCACACGCCGCGCTTCTGCGGGCAGGCCTGAAGGGCCGGCACCTTGTTGCGCTTCACCGGGCGCTTGCGCGGCTTGCGGATGAGCTGGTTGATCGTCGGCATGCTCGCTCCTGCCTTTCTTCCCAGAACCGAATCCCTCGGGCCATGAAACACGAAAGACGCCTCGCCTGCCGCCCCCGCCCCATATGATGGGGACTGGCGCAAGCGTGCGAAAAGACAACCCGGAAAAGCGGCCCGTGCCATCCGGATTGCCTGGAATTCAGAGGACCTCCTGCAAGGAGGTCATGCTCGAACCCTGTATGCTTGCCGGCGGTGACGCCTGCTGCCCGTTTCGCCACGCGCGAAACCGGCGAAGCGCCGTGCCTTGTGAGCGCATGCTTTAACGCCGCCTTCACCCCGCGTCAACCCCCGTGGCATCGCGGAAGCGCCGCGTGGCCATGCGTCAGATGCATGACATGCATTCATCGGGCGGGAATGGGGCGAGAAGTCGGCCCGCGCACCCGCATTCGCATCGCTTCACCCCCGCGAACGGCGGATGTTGCACGATTTCGCCGCAAAGACGCCGCCGGACGGCCAGAGCACCGGTTTTTCATGCAGCGACGGGCGGGGGCGCGACGATTTCCGGCTTCAGGCGAGAGGGAGACAGCCTCATGGACATGACACCGACGACGGCGCAACCTGCCTGGTGGCACGAACTGAACTGCCGCGATGCACTTTCCGCCATTTCCTTCTATGGCCGCACGCTGGGCTGGCGATTCGACGAGATCCCCCTGCCCGGCGGCGCCACCTACCGCATCGCGCGGCAGAACGGGCT
>JALUAB010000082.1 GCA_027051195.1 Hyphomicrobiales bacterium | reverse complement strand
ATCGCCGAGGAACTGGCGCACAAGAAGGAAAACTTCGCCTGGCGCAAGTGGCGCTGGCCCGCCATCATCATCGTCAACCTTCTGTTCGTAGTATCCTACCATTTCGATGTGCAGTTGGTGGAAGGCGCGCTCACCGCCTCGCGCGTGCTGGGCTTCCACTTCGCCGACCTGAACTCGGCGCTGCAGGTCATGCTCGCCTTCAAGGAAGTGCTCATCAACCTGCTCATCGGCGTCACCACCGTGGCCATTCTCTGGTGGCTGGTGGGCGGGCGCTCCTTCTGCGCCTGGACATGCCCCTATCATCTCGTCTCCGAATGGGTGGAGATGTTGCACGTGCGGCTGGCGGCAAAGGGCTGGGCGAAGGACATCCCGCTGGATCGCCGTCTGCGCACGGTGCTCTATGTCGTCTTCGCCGCGCTGGCCTTCGGCACCGGCTACATGGTTTATGAGTGGATCTCACCGGTGGGCATTCTTTCCCGCGCCATCATCTACGGCACATGGATAAGCCTTGGCTGGATCGCCGTGCTGCTGTTCATCGAGCTGTTCTTCGTGCGCCGCATGTGGTGCCGCTACATGTGCCCCATTGGCATGACTTACAGCTTCCTGGGCGCCACCTCCCCCACCGTGGTGCACTACGACCTGGAAAAATGCCTGCACGAGGGTGAATGCCGCAAGGTCTGCCTGGTGCCGCACGTGCTGGAAGTCACCAAGAAGGGCCGCGCCACGAGGGCGCACATCGACATTGGAGCGGACTGCACCCGCTGCGCCATGTGCATCGAGGCCTGCCCCACGGGCGCGCTCAGCTTCCGCATCAAGGGACTGGACAAGCTGCTCTGATGCCTCTTGCTGGCGGATGAGACGGCCGGGGCAGGAACCGCAAGACGGGAACGGCCGCATGATAGAGCTTCGACATCTGGTCAAGACCTTCCGGCGCACGCGGGTGCTGGACGATCTGTCCCTCACCATCGCCGACGGCGACCGTATCGCGCTCATCGGCTCCAACGGCGCCGGCAAGACCACCATGATCCGCTGCATCCTCGGCGAATACGTGCACGAGGGCACGGTTCTGATAGACGGCCTCTCCCCGCGCGACCACCGCACGCGGGTGCTCGGGAAAATCGCCTTCGTGCCGCAGATGCCGCCGCCCCTGCGCATGCCGGCCGGCGATCTCGTCGAATTCGCCGCGCGCGTGCACGATTCCGACGTCGCCACCATCCGCCAGGTGGCCGCGCGGCTGGGGCTGGATCTGGAGGAGGTGCGCCGCCGTCCGTTTCTGAAGCTCTCCGGTGGTCAGAAGCAGAAGCTGCTCATCGCCATCGCCATGGGGCACGACGCCAGCATCTTCATTCTGGATGAACCCACGGCCAACCTCGACCCGGCGGCGCGCCAGATCGTCTTCGACCTGCTGGCGGAGCGGCTGGACAGGACGATGATCATCTCTTCCCACCGGCTGGAGGAGGTGGCGCTGCTGGTCAACCGCGTCATCGAGCTGGACCGGGGCCGCGTGGTGCTGGACGACAAGGTGGAGGAAGCCGTCGATCCGTCGTTGCGACTGGATTGCGAGATCGTGCTGCGCCGTCCGGACGAGGCTTTCGCGAAAGCCATCGCCGAGTGGGGTTTCGCCAGCGCCGAAGACGGCTTGACCTGGCGTGGCGAGGTGGCGGGGCCGGACCGCCTGCGCTTCCTTGGCATGCTGGCGCGCTATTCCGGCATCGTCCGCGCTCTGGAGCTGAAGGAACGCGACGCCGCCGCTTGCAAGGAGGAGCAGGCCCATGTGCAGGCATGAAGAACGGCGTGAAAGCCCGCTCACCCGCCGCGGCGCGGTTCTGCGTCTGCTGGCCGTGGCGGGCCTGCCCGCGCTGGCGCCGCTGCTCGCCGGCTGCAAGGAGAGGAAAGGCCCGGAGGCCATCCACTACGACCGCGACGTCTGCGAGATCTGCAACATGATCATTTCCGATCCGCGCTTTGCGGTGCAGATGCGCGATCCGAAAGGCAGGGTGCACAAGTTCGACGACATCGGAGACGCCATCCACTGGCTGCACCGGCAGGACTGGTTCAAGGCGGGGCGGAAGCCGAAGGAGTTCTGGGTGATGAACATGAAGGACGGCAAGACGTGGCTGGACGCTCGCCGGGCCTACTACCTGCCGGGGCAGGTAACGCCCATGGACTACGGTTTCGGCGCGGTTCCGGAGAAAGAGCCGGGGGCGGTGCCCTTCGCGGAGATGGAGAAGCGGGTCATCGCTCGCGGGCTTTCCTCCCGCTGCACCGTGCCTGACGAACAGGGGACGACGCGGGGCGGCTGAAAACGTTCGACCGAAAGAGAAGGGAGCCGGACCATGAGCGCAGTGTTACAGGCGGCGAGGCTGGACATCGTGGAATCGGTGCGTGCGCGCTGGTTCGCCATCTACGCGCTCGTCTTCGGCGGGCTCATCGCCATTCTCTTCATCTTCGGGCTCACCGAATCCCGCGTCATGGGCTTCACCGGCCTCTCGCGCATGCTGCTCACCTACATCCAGCTCACCATGGCCATCCTGCCCATCTTCGTGCTGCTCTCCACCGTGCGCTCGCTGGTGGGCGACCGCGAGGCCGGCGTTTACGAATACATGCTTTCATTCCCCATCTCGCTCTCGGGCTGGTTCTGGGGCCGTTTCGTGGGGCGTTTCCTTGTGGTGTTCCTGCCTGTGTTCGCCGCCATGCTCATCGCGCTGGTGGTGGGTCTGTTCATGGGCGCGGAGGAAGTGCCCTGGCGCGATTTCCTGTGGTATTCTGCGCTGCTGTTCTCGCTTTCGCTGTGCTTTCTCGGCATCAGCTTCTTCATCTCCGCGCTGGCCCGCACGTCCGACATCGCCCAGTCGCTGGCTTTCGTCATCTGGTTGGCGTTGCTGCTTTTTCTCGACCTCATGCTCATCGGCCTGCTCATCCAGTTCCAGACGCCGGCGGAGGTGGTGGTGGGGCTGGCGCTGGCCAACCCGCTGGAGGTCTTCCGCATCGGCGCCATGATGCTGTTCGATCCGCAGCTCATCCTGCTTGGGCCGGCTGCCTACATGATCCTCGACTGGTTCGGCAACGCCGGTTTCATGACCTACGCGCTGCTCTATCCGCTGGCGCTGGGGCTGGTGCTGGCCGGCATCGGTTTCTGGGTGTTCCGCCGCACCGACCTGCCATGACGGAGCTGGCTCCATGACGGCGGACCTGAAAGAGACTTTCGGCTTCGAGCGGGTGGACACGGCCGAGCGCCGCCGCCGCATCCGCGGTCTGTTCGACGCCATCGCCCCGCGCTACGACCTCATGAACGACCTCATGAGCTTCGGCATCCACCGCCTGTGGAAGCGCCGTTTCGTGCGCCGGGTGCTGGCCGCCGTGGGCGATGGCGCGCATGATGAACCCGTCATCGACCTCGCCGGCGGCACCGGCGACATCGCCCGGCTGTTGGCCAGGGGCGGCGCGCGCAACATCATCGTCATCGACGCCTCGCCCGCCATGATGCGCGAGGGCAGGAAGCTTCCCGGATCGGCGGGCCTTCGCTGGGTGGCGGCGGAGGGTGAACGCCTGCCGCTGGCCGATGAGTCCGTGCGCGCCATCACCATTTCCTTCGGCCTGCGCAACATGTCCGACCCGGACGCGGCATTGAGGGACATCCACCGCGTATTGCAGCCCGGCGGCCACTTTTTCTGCCTCGAGTTCTCGCGGCCGCAATGGTGGCTCAAGCCCTTCTACGACCTCTATTCCTTCCTCGTCATCCCGCGCCTGGGCGCACTGGTGGCCGGGCATCCGCAGGCCTACCGCTATCTGGTGGAGAGCATCCGCCGTTTTCCCGGCCAGAAGGCGCTGACGAAAAAAATCCGTGCCGCCGGCTTCGATGATGTGCGCTGGCGCAACCTCAGCTTCGG
>JALUAB010000081.1 GCA_027051195.1 Hyphomicrobiales bacterium | reverse complement strand
TCTCCACCGGGCCAAGGTCGTTGATGGCCACGAACTCGATGTCATCGCGCCCCGCTTCCACCGCCGCGCGCAACACGTTCCGGCCAATCCGCCCAAAGCCGTTGATCGCAACTCGAATCGCCATGTGTAGTCCCCTTCTTCTTCACTGATGGTTCAGGCCGACGGCCGCCTGCACGGCCGCCGGCGCATTCCGCTTGCGGCTCACGCCTTGCCGGCGATCTCCTCCGCCGCCTTTGCCACGTTCTCCGCGGTGATGCCGAAGTGCTTGTAGAGCGCGCCGCCCGGGCCGGAGGCGCCGAAGCCGTGCATGCCGATGAAGCGGCCATCGTCGCCGATCCAGCGCTCCCAGCCCTGTTCCACGGCGGCCTCCACCGCCACCCGCGGCGCATCGCCCAACACGGTGGCCTTGTAGTCGTCCGGCTGCTCCTCGAACAGCTCCCAGCACGGCATGGAAACCACTGCCGCCCTGATGCCCTTCTCCGCCAGCATGTCCGCGGCGCTCAGCGCGATTTCCACCTCCGATCCGGTGGCGAGAATCGTCACGTCGCGCCCGCCCTCCGCTTCGCGCAGCACGTAGGCGCCTTTCGCCACCAGGTTCTCTTCCGTGTACTCCGTGCGCACCGCCGGCAGCCCCTGCCGCGACAGCGCCAGCGCCGTCGGCGTTTTCTCCGACTGCAGGGCCACGGCCCAGGCCTCCGCCGTTTCCACCGCGTCCGCCGGGCGGATCACCCGCATGTTCGGAATGGCCCGCAGCGCCGGCAGGATTTCCACCGGCTGGTGCGTCGGGCCGTCTTCACCGAGGCCGATGGAGTCGTGCGTGAACACGTAGGTCACTGGCAGCCCCTGCAGCGCCGCCAGACGAATGGCGCCGCGCATGAAGTCGGAGAAGATGAGGAAGGTGCCGCCATAGTTGATGAAGCCCTTGTGCAGGGCGATGCCGTTCATGGCGCAGCCCATGCCGAACTCGCGGATGCCGTAGTGGATGTAACGACCCGAGTAGTCGCCGGGCTTCACCGACTCCATGCCCTTCACGATGGTCAGGTTGGAGTGCGTGAGGTCGGCCGAGCCGCCGATGACGTTCGACTGCGCGCTGATGATGACCTCCAGCGACTTCTGCGACGCCTGGCGGGTGGCCAGCTTCGGCTTCTCTTCCACCAGCTGCTTCTTGAAGCCGTCGAGCGCCGCCAACAGCTCCGGCGTCGCCTTGCTCTCGAGATCGCGCAGGAAGGCGTCCTTGTTCGGCGAGGCGTTCAGGCGCGCCTCCCACGCCTCGCGCTCCGCCCGGCCACGGGCGCCGGCCTCGCGCCAGGCATCGAGAATGTTTTCCGGCACCTCGAACGGCGCATACGGCCAGCCCAGCTGCTCGCGCGCGGCCTTGATTTCGTCCTCGCCCAGCGGCGCGCCATGCGTGGCTTCCGTGCCCTGCTTGTTGGGCGCGCCGAACCCGATGATGGTCTTGCAGTCGATCATCACGGGCCTGTCGGAATTCTTCGCTTCCGCCAGCGCCGCCTCGATGGAGGCAAAATCATGCCCATCGCATTTCAGCACACGCCAGCCGGCGGCCTCGAAGCGCTTGTGCTGATCCATGGAGGTGGCCACGTCCGTGGCGCCGTCGATGGTGATGGAGTTGTTGTCCCACAGCACGATCAGCCGGTTGAGCTTCAGATGGCCGGCCAGGTCGATGGCCTCGTGCGAGACGCCCTCCATCAGGCAGCCGTCGCCGGCGATGACCCAGGTGTAGTGATCCACCAGTTCGTCACCGTAGCGCGCGTTCTGCATGCGCTCCGCCAGCGCCATGCCCACCGCCGTGGCCAGCCCCGTACCCAGCGGGCCGGTGGTCACCTCCACGCCGTCCAGATGGCCGTATTCCGGGTGCCCCGCCATGCGCGAGCCGAGCTGGCGGAAGTTCTTGATCTCCTCGATGGTCGCCTGCTCGAAGCCGGTGAGATACAGCAGCGAATAGAGCAACATGGAACCGTGCCCGGCGGACAGCACGAAGCGGTCGCGGTCCGCCCACCACGGCGCGCCGGCATCGAACTTGAGAAATTTCGTCCACAGCACCGTGGCCACATCCGCCATGCCCATGGGCATGCCCGGATGGCCGGAATTGGCCTTTTGAATCGCGTCCATGGAAAGGGCGCGAATGGCGTTCGCCATATCCTTCAGGCTGACGTCACTCATGTCGTTCTGCTCCCTGGCGTTGCGCTTGCTTGTTCCTGCCGTGCCCCGCGAGGCCACGCGGGTGTCAGATGGCCCGGTGCTTGCGCTCGATGAGACGGTTGATCATGGGCGTGAGGATGAGCTGCATGGCCAGATCCTGCTTGTCGCCCGGAATTACGATGGTGTTGGCCCGCGTCATGAAGCTGTCCTTGATCATCGACAGCAGGTAGGGGAAGTCGATACCGTGCGGATCCTTGAACCGGATGACCACCATCGACTCGCCCACGGTCGGGATCCAGCGGGCGATGAATGGGTTGGAGGTGTCCACCGTCGGCACGCGCTGGAAGTTGATGTCCGTCTCGGAGAACTGCGGGCAGATATAGTGCACGTAGTCGTACATGCGGCGCAGGATGGTGTGCGTCACCTCCTCAGTAGTGTAGCCGCGCTCCTTCTTGTCGCGGTGGATCTTCTGGATCCATTCGAGGTTGATCACCGGCACCACACCGATCTTCAGGTCGGCATACTGCGCCACGTTCACCTCGTCCGTCACCACCGCGCCATGCAGGCCCTCGTACAGCAGAATGTCGGATTCGCCCGCCGGCACTTCATACCAGTCAGTGAACTTGCCCGGAGGAGTGCCGTATTTCTCGGCCTCTTCCTCGTCGTGCACGTAATGCCGGGTGCGCAGCACGCCGGTTTCGGCATAGCGCTTGAGCGTGCGCTCCAGCTCGTCCAGAATGTTGGCTTCCGGCCCGAAGTGGGAAAAGTTCGGATTACCCTCTTCCTCCGCCTTCTTCATGGCCTCCTTCATGGCCATGCGGTCGTAGCGATGGAATGCGTCACCCTCGATGAACGCCGCCTTGACGCCCTCACGCCGGAATATTTCCTCGAACGTGCGCTTGACCGTGGACGTGCCGGCGCCGGACGAGCCGGTAACCGAAATGATGGGATGCTTGACCGACATTGACCCCTCCAGAAGCTCTGCTGTCGTGTTTCGAGAATTGGTTGGAATTTCCGCTGCCTCTCCCACGCCTCAACGGAACAGCCCGCGCCGCGAGAACAGCGGCGAACGCGAGCCGCCCACCGGCAGCTCGTAATAGCGCTTCACCCTGTTCACCTCGCCGGTGCTGCCGAAGATGAGCGGCGTGCGCTGCCAGGGCTCCTGCGGCGTTCTCTCCAGGATGCGGTTTTCGCCATCCGTCGCGGAACCGCCCGCCTGCTCGATGACCAACGCCACAGGATTGGCATGAAATACCAGTCGCATGCGCCCTTCACGGTGCCCCGGCCGGGAATCGCCGGGATACAGGAAGATGCCGCCGCGGTTGAGGATGCGCACCGTCTCCGCCGGCAGCGAGCTGGCCCAGCGCATATTGTAGTCTGCCTCGCGCGGGCCGTCGGCGCCGTCTATCATATCGTCCACGTAGGTGCGCACGGCCCAGTCCCAGAACCGGTAGTTGGAGGCGTTGGCCGCGTATTCCCGCGCCGGCACGTCCGGCAGCCGCCGCTCCTCGGACGTGATGAAGAAATCACCCGTCTCCGGATCCATGTTGGCCACCACCGTACCCTCGCCGAAGGAGAACACCAGCATGGTGCGCGGCCCGTACATGAAGAAGCCGCCACACACCTGCGCCGCGCCCGGCTGGCCAAACGTCTCCTCGCCCTTTTCCGGCAGGAAGGAAAAGAACGACCCGGTGGGAATGTTGGCCACGATGTTCTGCACACCGTTGAGCACATCCACCGCCAGCGCTACCGGCGCGCCTT
>JALUAB010000080.1 GCA_027051195.1 Hyphomicrobiales bacterium | reverse complement strand
GCCCTGCTGCTGCTGGCGGCGCTGGCGCACTGATCGGTCGCAATCGGACACGACAAGAGAAGGCCCGCGGCTTGCGTCTGCGGGCCTTCGTCTTTTTGGAGGATGGCGCAACGGGGCTTGCCCGGGCACCGCGGTTGTGGTTGCGTGCACACCATGGGCGAGAATCGGAAACGCAGGCGCGGCGGTGCGAAGGCGCGGCGTGCGGAACGCGCGGCGGTGGCGAAGCGCCGCGCACTGACGCCGGGCGCGGGGCTGGCGCCGGAAGAGGAGCTGGAAGCGGAGGCGCGCGAGGGCAGGGGCGCCGGGCGCATCCTCGTCATCGCCTGCGGCGCGCTGGCCCGCGAGATCATGCTGCTGAAGAAGCAGCTGGGGCTGGACAAGCTCGACCTGCATTGCCTGCCCGCCATCTGGCACAACACGCCGCAACATATCCCTGGGGGCGTGAAGGCGCGCATTGAGCAGGCCCGGCGCGAGGGCTATGACCGCATCTTCGTGGCCTATGGTGACTGCGGAACCGGCGGCGCGCTGGACGCGGTGCTGGAAGAGACGGGCGTGGAACGCCTTCCTGGCCCGCACTGCTACGCCTTCTTCTCTGGCACGGAGGATTTTCGGCGCCGGCTCGAGGAGGATGCCCGCAGTTATTTTCTCACCGACTATCTCGTGCGCCACTTCGAAACGCTGGTGTGGAAGGGCATGATGCTGGACGAACACCCGGAGCTGCTGCGAGACTGCTTCGGCAACTACGAAAGGCTGGTCTATCTGGCGCAGACGGATGATCCGGCGCTGGACGAAAGGGCGCGGGAAGCGGCACGGCGCCTGGGGCTGGCCTACGAACGCCGCCTCACCGGCTTCGGCGACCTTCAGGCTGCGCTGACGCGCCTGGCTGCCGGGTCATGAAAGAATGCCCGCGCGCCTCTTGCGCGCCCGGCGCCGCGAATGCAGCATGTGCACATGATGCGGCGCACACTGGCATCCTCTCTCTTGATCCTCGTCGGCATGTCCGTGGAGTTGGCGGATGCCACGGAGATGCCGCCGCTTTCCGTGCGCGAACGCGGGGCGGAAATCACCCTGTTCGCGACGCTGCCCACCGGCCCCCGGTTGATGGTGGAGGATGCCACGGGCGCGCTCATCGTCTCCGGCTACCGCGATGGCAGGGTCTATCGCATCCTGCCCGATGCCGACGGCGACGGCCGCACGGACGGCGTCCGGGTGCTGCTTGAGGAGCTGGATCTGCCACACGGGCTGGAGCTGGACGATGGCTGGCTCTACGTGGCGGAGGAACACCGGGTCACCCGCTGGCCCTATCGCGAAGGGCGCATCGCCGGAAAACCGGAGCTCATGGTATCCGGCCTGCCGCGCGGCGGGCACGTCAGCCGCACCATCCGCAAGGGGCCGGACGGATGGTTTTACGTTTCCATCGGCTCCAGCTGCAACGTATGCATCGAGAAACACCCCTGGCGCGCCGCCATCATCCGCTTTCGCCCCGGGGAGAAGCCGGAAGTCTGCGCCCGGGGGCTACGCAATTCCGTCGGTTTCGACTGGCGGCCGGGCGCCGGCCACATGTTTGCCGTGAACGCCGGCAGCGACTGGATGGGCGATGATCACCCGCGTGAGGAGCTCAACCGCATCGAATGCGGCAAACATTACGGTTGGCCCTATATCCACGAGGAAGCGCTGAAGGACCCAAAGTTCTGGAACCGCCGCCCGAGAGGCGTGATATTCACCCCTCCGGTGCACACCTTCACCGCCCATTCCACGCCGCTTTCCATCCGTTTCCTGCGGCACCAGCCGGATGTACCGCCGGGCACGGCGGCGCTGGTGGCCAGGCGCGGCTCCTGGAACCGTTCGCGCAAGGCGGGCTATGACGTGCTGTGGCTGGAATTCCGCGGTGACTGGCGCATCATCGACCGGCCATACGTGACCGGCTTCCTGGACGGGCAGACGACCCTCGGCCGCCCCGTGGACGTTTGGGAAGCGCGCGACGGCAGCATCTACATCGCCGACGATCACGCCAACAACATCTACCGTCTGCGTCGCAACGTGCGTTGAGGCGGGCGGGCGTCAGCCTTCCTGCTTGTGCTCCAGCTTCGGCGCCGCAGGCTCGATGACGCCCAGCTCCTCCAGCCGCCGGTCCAGATAGGTGGAGCAGAGGTTCACCAGCTCGTCCACCTTGTCCTCGAAGAAGTGATTGGCCCCGGGCATGACCACGTGCTCGATGGTGATGCCCTTCTGCGTCTTCAGCTTCTTCACCAGGTTTTCCACCACCTCAGGCGGCGTCACCTTGTCCAGCTCGCCGTTCACGAACAGTCCCGAGGTGGGGCAGGGCGCCAGAAAAGAGAAGTCGTAATGCCGCGCCAGCGGCGCGATGGTGAAGAAACCCTGCACCTCCGGCCGTCGCATCAGCAGCTGCATGGAGATCCACGAGCCGAAGGACACGCCCGCCAGCCAGCAGGTGCGCGCTTCGGGCACCCGGGACTGCAACCAGTCCAGCGCCGCCGCCGCGTCCGCCAGCTCACCCGCGCCGTTGTCGAAGAACCCCTGCGAACGCCCCACGCCACGAAAGTTGAAGCGCAGCACCGCGAAGCCTTTGCGCGCGAACATGTGATACAGCGCGTGTGGAATGGGATTGTTCATGGTGCCGCCGAAGCACGGATGCCCGTGCATCACCAGCGCGATGGGCGCATTGGGTTCGTCCACCGGGTGAAAGCGGCCTTCCAGCCGCCCGTTCGGACCGTTGAAAATGACCTCGGGCATGATCGAAACCGGATTCCTTCTGTTCCAGTCGATGTCGTCGCGTGCGGTTTTCAGGCATCGGCCACGCGCCATCAGACGACTCGCAGTGCCGCCCCTGATATAGGAGGAAGCACGCCGAAGGCAAGGCCGGGCGGATTTCTCCACGAGGCGAAAAGCCGCGTGAAGCGGACGCAAAATAGTTGACTGCTCTACTCGGGTATTTTATATCAGCCGTGGAAGCACTGGCAGGGAGCCTTTTCGCGCCCACCGCCAGAAACACCTACCATGCCGGGAACGCCCTGCGCAAGTCGCCGGATGCCCGGGGTCGCAGGCACTGGAGGCCTTTGACGATGAAACTTTCCACCAGGGGACGATACGCCGTCATGGCGCTGGCGGATCTCGCCGCGCGCAAGGCGCAAAAGCCGGTGCCACTGGCAGCCATCGCCACCAGCCAGAACATCTCGCAGGAATACCTGGAGCAGCTGTTCGCCCGCCTGCGCCGGGCCGGACTGGTGGAGTCGGTGCGCGGCCCGGGCGGCGGCTACCGCCTCAGCCGTGATCCCGAGAGCATCTTCGTCATCGACATCATCCGCGCCGCCGACGAGCCACTGCAGGTGACCCGCTGCGCCGACGGCGACGGCGTGCTGGGCTGCCAGAACGGCGAGGCCTGCATCACGCACGAGCTGTGGTCGGCGCTCAGCCGGCAGATCTGCAATTTTCTTTCGCACATCACCCTGGGCGACGTGGTGGAACGGCGCAACCTGGCGCTGGCGGCGGAAGTGCGGCGCACCAGCGCGCTCACGCCACATCACACCGCGCACGGCGGAGCGGCGCGAGAGAAGGAAGATGCCTGAAGTCGCCACTGTGTGTGCACGGGTGAAAGGGAGTGACCGGGCATGACGCGCGCCCGCATCTACATGGACGCCAACGCCACGCAGCCGCTGCATCCGGCGGCGCGGACGGCCATGCTGCGCGTGCTGGACGAGGGCGCGCTGAACGCCTCCGCCCGGCACACGGAAGGGCGTCGGGCGCGGGCCATCGTTGAGGAGGCGCGCGCCACCCTGGCGCGCTTGCTGGATTGTGATGCGCAGGAAATCGTCTTCACCTCTTCCGGCTCTGAAGCGGACAACATGGCGGTGAAGGGTGCTGATGTGCGCGCGCACATTGTCTCGCCGCTGGAGCACCCGGCGGTGATGCGCGCAGTCGAGGCCACGGGACGGCCCGTCATCACGCTGGCGGTGAACGAGCGCGGCGTGCTCGATCTCGCCGCGCTGGAAGCGGCGATGAAGGAAGTCCCGCGGCCGGCGCAGGTGTGCCTGATGCTGGCCAGCCACGAGACGGGCGCGTTGCAGCCGGTGCGCGAGGCCGCCGAACTGGCGCATGCGCACGGCGCCATCGTGCATTGCGACGCGGTGCAGGCGGTGGGCCGCGTGCCGGTGTCCTTCCGCGATCTGGGCGTGGACACGCTGGCCATTTCCGCCCACAAGTTCGGCGGCCCGCAGGGTGTTGGCATACTCATCGTGCGCGAGGGGCTGGCAATTGCGCCGCTGGTGAACGGCGGCGGGCAGGAGCGCCGGCGGCGCGCGGGCACGGAGAACGTGGCGGGGATAGCCGGCATGGCCGCGGCGCTGGAGGCAGCTGTTGCGGAGATGGATAAAAAAGGCAGAAGTTTGAACTTGTTGCGCAATATTCTTGAAACAGAACTGAAGGAAATGGTGTCCGCCGTGCGTATCTTTTCCGAAGAGGTTGAGCGCACGCCCGGCGTGACGCTGTTCGCCGTGCCGGGGCTGGACGCCGACATGGTGCAGATCGCGCTGGATCTGGAGGGCTTCGCCATCTCCCGCGGCGCCGCCTGCACCTCGGGCAGGGTGGAGACGCCCGCGGCACTCCTGGCAATGGGCGTGCCGGAGGCACTGGCGCGCAACGCGCTGCGTATTTCGCTGGGCGAGTGGAACACCGAAGACGAGATGCGAAGCCTGCTGGCGGCGCTGAAGAAGCTGCTCGCGCAGGCGGAAATGGCGGCGAACGCCGCCTGAGACGGAACACGGGTCATTTGAACCGGAGAAAACGAGATGGCTGACCAGGAAACCATCCAGCAGGTCGAGGAGCTGAAGAAATACAAGTATGGCTTCGAGACCGAGATCGAGACGGAAAAGGCGCCCAAGGGTCTGAACGAGGACATCATCCGCTTCATTTCGGCCAGGAAGAACGAGCCGGAGTGGATGCTCGAATGGCGGCTCGAGGCCTACCGGCTGTGGAAGCAGATGGAAGAGCCGCACCACTGGGCCAACGTGGAATACGAGCCCATCGACTATCAGGATCTGTATTACTACGCGGCGCCGAAGCAGCAGAAGAAGCCGAAGAGCCTGGACGAGATCGACCCGCGCATCCTCGAAACGTACGAGAAGCTGGGCATTCCGCTGAAGGAGCAGATGGTGCTTGCCGGCGTCGAGGGCGCACCGAAGGTGGCGGTGGACGCCGTGTTCGATTCCGTGTCCGTGGCCACCACCTTCCGCGAGGAGCTGGAGAAGGCGGGCGTCATCTTCTGCCCCATCTCGGAGGCCATCCAGAAGTATCCGGACCTGGTGCGCAAGTATCTCGGCTCCGTGGTGCCGCAGGGGGACAACTTCTTCGCCGCGCTCAACTCCGCGGTGTTCACCGACGGCAGCTTCGTCTACGTGCCGAAGGGCGTGCGCTGCCCCATGGAGCTGTCCACCTACTTCCGCATCAACGAGAAGAAGACCGGGCAGTTCGAGCGCACGCTCATCATCGTCGACGAGGGCGGCTACGTGAGCTACCTCGAGGGCTGCACCGCGCCCATGCGCGACGAGCACCAGCTGCACGCGGCGGTGGTGGAGCTGATCGCGGAGAAGGACGCGGAGATCAAGTATTCGACGGTGCAGAACTGGTATCCCGGCGACGAGGAGGGCCGGGGCGGCGTCTACAACTTCGTGACGAAGCGCGCGGACTGCCGCGGCGACAATTCCAAGGTGAGCTGGACGCAGGTGGAGACGGGGTCGGCCATCACGTGGAAATATCCGTCGTGCCTGCTGCGTGGCGACAATTCGGTGGGCGAGTTCTATTCCATCGCCATTTCCAACAACGCGCAGCAGGTGGACAGCGGCACCAAGATGGTGCACCTGGGGCGGAACACGAAGAGCCGTATCATCTCCAAGGGCATTTCCGCCGGCAAGTCGCAGAACACCTATCGCGGGCTGGTTTCCGTGCACCGCAAGGCGCACGGCGCTCGCAACTTCACACAGTGCGACAGCCTGCTGATCGGCGAGAAGTGCGGCGCGCATACCGTGCCCTACATCCAGGCCAAGACGCCACATGCCAAGGTGGAGCACGAGGCCACCACGTCGAAGATCGCGGAAGATCAGCTGTTCTATCTGCGCGCCCGGGGCATCCCGGAAGAGGAGGCGGTGGCACTGATCGTCAATGGTTTCGTGCGCGAGGTGATCCAGAAGCTGCCCATGGAGTTCATGGCCGAGACGCAGAAGCTCATCGGCATCTCGCTGGAAGGCTCGGTGGGCTGAGCAACACGAAACGTGAGTCGAAACATTTCACCGTCATTGCCGGGCTTGTCCCGGCAATCCAGGGCCAGGAACACCAGAGTCCGTTGCCCTGGATCACCCGGACAAGCCGGGTGATGACGCAAGGATAAACCGAAAGGGACGAAAACACATGCTACTCGAAGTGAAAGACCTGCGCGCCGTGGTGCGCCCGGAGGAGGACGAGGGCGAGGCCAAGGAGATCATCAAGGGCCTTTCGCTCTCTCTCGACCGCGGCGAGGTGCACGCCATCATGGGGCCGAACGGGTCGGGCAAGAGCACGCTCTCGCACGTGCTGGCGGGCAAGCCGGGCTACGAGGTAACGAGCGGCGAGGCGCTGTTCGACGGCGAGGATCTTCTCGGGCTGGAGCCGGAGGAGCGCGCCGCGAAGGGGCTGTTCCTCGCCATGCAATACCCGGTGGAGATCCCCGGCGTGCCCTACATGCAGTTCCTTAAAGTCGCACTGAATTCCCAGCGCAAGCTGCGCGGCGAGGACGAGCTATCCACGCCGGACTTCATGCGGCTGGTGCGCGAGAAGGCGCAGGCTCTCGGCATTTCCATGGACATGCTGAAAAGGCCGGTGAACGTCGGCTTCTCCGGCGGTGAGAAAAAGCGCATGGAGGTGCTGCAGATGGCCGTGCTGGAGCCGAAGCTGTGCGTGCTGGACGAGATCGACTCCGGCCTCGACATCGACGCGCTGAAGGTGGTGGCCGATGGCGTGAACGCCCTGCGCGGGCCGGAGCGCGGCTTCCTCGTCATCACCCACTACCAGCGGCTGCTGAACTACATCGAGCCGGATCACGTGCACATCATGGCCAATGGCCGCATCATCCGCTCCGGCGGGCCGGAGCTGGCGCACGAACTGGAGCGCGAGGGCTACGCGGCCTTCGTGGAGGACGCGGCGTGACCATGCGGCTTCTTCCCACGTCATGCCCGGGCTTGTCCCGGGCATCCAGGGCAACGAGCACGGGAGTTTGCGATTTGTGGAGAGCGAACAACGGACACTGGCGTTTGTGGCCCTGGATTGCCGGCACAAGGCCGGCAATGACGGAGTGAAAGGAAAGGCCGGAAAGAATGAACAGAACCGAAGGGCAAAAAAGGTCATGACCAGACCGATCAGGAAACTGCCGGCGGAGGAGGCGTGGCGCGAGGCGTTCGCGGGCTTTTCCGTGCCCGCGCTGGCGTGGATGCAGCCACGGAAGGCGGAGGCCTTCGCCCGCTTCGAGAAGCTGGGCCTGCCGACGCCACGCACGGAGAACTGGCGCTGGAGCGAGATTCACCGCCACCTGAACGCACCCTATCCGCCTCTCACGCGGCCGGAAGCGGTGGACGAGGCGGCGCAGCCAGCGCTCATGGAGAATCATCTGCTCGCCGCCGCGGACGCCTCCGTGCTGGTGTTCGTCAACGGCGTGTTCTCGGAGGCCCATTCGCAGCTGATGGAAGAGGAGGGCGTGGAGATCCTGCCGCTGTCTGCCGCGCCCGTCGCGCCAGACTGGGCAGACCTCGCACCCGCTGATGATGACGCCTTCGACCTGTTGAACCTGGCCTATGCCACGGACGGCGCGCTCATCCGCGTGCGCGCGGGGGTGGAGGCTTCCATTCCGCTGCTTGTGCTGAACATCTCCACCGGCGAAGGCCATTCCGTGCATCTGCGGCACTTCGTGCGGGTGGAAGCGGGCGCCTCCTTCACGCTCTACGAGGCGCAGCTGGGCAGTGGCGATCACGTGGCCAACGTTTCCACCCGCGCCATCGTGGAGGAAGGCGCGGCGCTCACCCGCGTGCAGGTGAACCAGAAGGACGAGAGCACCATCCATTTCGGCCGGCTGGGCGCTGACGTGCACGCGCACGCGCGGCTGCACGATACGGCGCTGCTCACCGGCGGGCGCTATCACCGCCAGAACACGTATGTTGATTTCGCCGGCGAGCATGCCGAGATCGTCACCAATTCCGCCTATCTGCTGCGCAACCGCCAGCACGCGGACACGCGGCTGCGCGTGAACCACGCCAAGGCCCACTGCACCTCGCGCGAAACCTTCAAGTGCGTGATGGACGATCATGCCCGCGGCACCTTCCAGGGGCTGATCCATGTCGCGCCCGGCGCCGATGGCACCGACGGGCGGATGGGCGCGCACGGCCTGCTGCTGGACGAGGCGGCGGAATTCGACTCCAAGCCGGAACTGATGATCTATCACGACGACGTGGCCTGCGCGCACGGCTCCACCGTCGGCGCGCTGGACGAACAGCAGCTGTTCTACCTGCGCGCCCGCGGCGTGCCGGAACGGCGGGCCCAGGCCATGCTGGTGGCGGCCTTCGTGGCCGAGGTGTTCGACGACATCGCGGATGAGCGCGTGCGCGAGGCGCTCACGGCCTACGCCGAGCGCTGGCTGGCCGGGGAGGGCGCGGCATGACCGGGCATTCCTCCCTCCATTATTCCTGCCTCTTTCTTCGTCATCCCCGCGAAAGCGGGGATCCAGTGTCGAGGCAGCGGTTTAATGGATTCCCGCTTTCGCGGGAATGACATTGAAATTTCGGGAATGCCGAAAAAGAGACAGTTGCGGGCGTGGCGGAAAAGTGGCTGAGGACATGACCGAGCAGTTGACGAAAGAACAGGCGGCGGCGCTGGACTACGACGTTCAGGCCATCCGCGCCGAGTTTCCCATCCTGTCGCGCACGGTGCACGGCAAGCCGCTGGTATATCTCGACAACGGCGCCTCGGCCCAGAAGCCGCGCTGCGTCATCGAGGCCGTCTCGCGCGCCTACGCGGAGGAATACGCCAACGTCCACCGCGGCCTGCATTACCTCTCCAACCTCGCCACGGAACGCTTCGAAGCGGCGCGCGAAACAGCGCGCGCGTTCCTGAATGCGCAGAGCACCGACGAGATCGTCTTCACCCGCAACGCCACGGAAGCCATTAACCTGGTGGCCCACAGCTTCGGCCAGGCCTTCATCGGCGAGGGCGACGAGATCATCGTCTCGCTGCTGGAGCATCATTCCAATATCGTGCCGTGGCACTTCCACCGCGAGCGCAAGGGCGCGGTCTTGCGCTGGATCCCGGTGGATGACGACGGCCAGCTCATCCTCGAGGAATACGAGAAGCTGTTCACCCCGCGCACGAAAATCGTCGCCGTCACCCACATGTCCAATGCGCTGGGCACCATCCCGCCGGTGAAGGAGATCATCCGCATCGCGCACGAACATGGCGTGCCGGTGCTGGTGGACGGGTCGCAGGCGGCGGTGCACATGCCGGTGGACGTGCGCGATCTCGACGCCGATTTCTACGTCTTCACCGGGCACAAGACCTATGGCCCCTCCGGTATCGGCGTGCTCTATGGCAAGCGCGAATGGCTGGAGAAGCTGCCGCCGTTCCTGGGCGGCGGCGAGATGGTGGGCGAGGTGACCACGGAAAAGATCGAATACGCCGAGCCGCCGCATCGCTTCGAGGCCGGCACGCCGCCCATCGTGCAGGCCATCGGCCTGGGCGAGGCCCTGAAGTTCATGGAGCGCGTGGGCCGCGAGCGCATCGCGGCGCACGAGGCGCGGTTGCTGGCATACGCTACCGAGCGCCTCTCCGCCATCGAGGGCCTGCGCATCATCGGCACGGCGAAGGAGAAGGGCGCGCTCATTTCCTTCGAGATGAAGGGCATTCACGCGCATGACATCTCACAGGTGATTGACCGCTATGGCGTGGCGGTGCGCGCGGGCACGCACTGCGCGCAGCCGATACTCCAGCGCTTCGGCGTCACCAGCACCTGCCGCGCCAGCTTCGCCATGTACAACACGCTGCAAGAGGTGGATGTGCTGGCCGAGGCGCTTGAAAAGGCGAAAATGTTCTTCATGTAAGGTCTGGAATACGGGAAACACGCACCCATGAGCGACAGGCAGGAAAAGAAGCCGGAAGAACGTCGCCCGCTCACGCCGGAAGAACGGGAGCAGATGAAGCGTGAGCTGAAGCGGCAGATGCGCGCTTACGTGGACGCGCTGAAGGAATCCATCCTGGGCGCGAAGGAGAAGGGCGAAAACCCGGATCTGGACACGGCCATGGCGGAGGCGGCGCAGAAGGCGGAGAAGAAGCTGCTGGAAGAGGCGGCGGCGGGCGACCCGATGGTGAAGGAGGCGGCGCGCGTGCAGGCGCAGGCGCAGGCGGCGCAGCAGGCACAGCAGAACGCTACGCCGCCGCAGGAGCCGTCTCGACATGATGGCGTGATTCCGAAGTTTTCCACCTGGCGCCCGGCGGGGCAGGCGGACGGTCCGGCGAAGGAGGCGGGCATGGAGGCGAAGGCGGAAAAGGACGTGCTGGACGTGGCGAGCGCCGCGCCCGCGCAGACGGAGGTGAAGACCTCTCAGCCGGAAGAGGCGGACAAGCCCGACACGGAGGGCGAAGAAAAGCGGGAACTCCTCGTGCCGGAAGAGGAGGCGGCGAAGTCCGCCCTGCCGCGTGAGGAGCTGGAGCGTCTGACGCGCGATATCATCGCCGCACTCAAGACCGTATATGACCCGGAGATCCCGGTGGACATCTACGAACTGGGGCTGATCTACCGTATCGACATTGCCGATGACCGCACGGTGACCATCGACATGACGCTCACCGCGCCCGGCTGCCCGGTGGCGGGCGAGATGCCGGCCTGGGTGCAGAAGGCGGTTTCGGAAGTGGAGGGCGTGAGGGACGTGAAGGTGAACCTCGTCTTCGACCCGCCGTGGGACATGTCACGCATGTCCGACGAGGCCCGCCTCGCACTCAACATGTTCTGAGAAACACTTCGTCATTGCCGGGCTTGTCCCGGCAATCCAGGGCGATTGCAACGGGAGCCAGAGACAATGACCGGAATGCCCATTCTGAAGCTCACCGAGGCGGCGGTGAACCGCATCCGCCAGCTGCAGGAGAGATCGAACAAGCCCGGCGCGGGCCTGCGTGTGTCGCTTAAGGAGGGCGGCTGCGCGGGCTACGAGTACGACATGCAGTGGGCGGACGAGCCGAAGCCGGGCGACGACGTCGTCGAACAGGATGGCGTGAAGGTCTATATCGACCCGGCGGCGCTGCTCTACCTGCTGGGTTCCACCATGGATTATCAGGAAGACAAGCTGAAAGCCGGCTTCGTCTTCGACAACCCCAACCAGATCTCCGCCTGCGGCTGTGGCGAATCGGTGCAGCTCAAGCCCGTTGACCCGGAGGTGGTGGAAAAGATCCGGGGGTGAGCCGGATCGGGAAAGGAGCATGCATGACGCGCCGCCGGGATGATGATTTTACACCGCTGTCCGCACGAGACGTTCAGGCGCGCGATAGCACGGGCTACCCCGAACCTTTCGCGGCTCGCGTGAAGGGCAGGGCGAAGCGGCGGCTGGCGGCGACCTTCGGCCTGAGGCACGTGGGCGTGAACCTCACCACGCTGGCGCCGGGCGCGCAATCGGCCCTCATGCACCGGCATTCGGCGGCGGAGGAATTCATCTACATCCTCTCAGGCGCGCCGCTTCTTCGCACGGATGTCGGCGGTTTCCGCCTCAAGCCCGGCATGTGCGCCGGTTTTCCACCCAATGGCGTGGCCCATCACCTGGTCAACGATACCGACGCGCTGGTGACCTATCTCGAGATAGGCGACAACCCGGCCGACGATTCCGCCTCCTACCCCGAAGACGATTTGCGCGCCGAGCGTGATGCGAACGGCCGTTGGCAATTCCTCCGCCGCGACGGCCGGCTATACGACGAATAGCCCCGCGTTTCCGCATGCCGAAACGCACTCACGCGGCTGTCATTGGCCCTCCCACGGCGAATATCGCAGGAAAGAGCCGTCGCGCACCTGGAAGAGGGAGGAACATCACGGCATGAAGACGATCTTCCAACGCACCGGCATCGCCGCCGCGCTGGCGCTTTCGCTCTCCATCGCCAGCACGCCGGTGCTGGCGCACAAGGGGGCGCATGGCGTCGTCAAGCAGCGCATGAAGGAGATGATGCGCATGGAAAAGCGCCTGCGTCTCATCAACGCCATGGCCGCGGGCAGGGCGACCTTCGATGCCCGTGCCGTGCGCGAACGTGCCCGCATCATCCGCGAACACGCCGCGCGCATCCCGGAGCTGTTTCCGCCGGGCACTCACGAACATCCCAGCGAAGCCAGCCCCATCATATGGCGGCATTTCGACGACTTTCGCCGCCATGCGGCTGAACTGCGTGCCGCCGCCGACACGCTGGCAGCCGCCACGCCGCAAACCCTGCCGCAGGCGCTCCGGCAGGTGCGGGCCACCTGCCGCGGCTGCCACGAGAAATACCGTGTGGAGCGCGATGATTGACGGCGCGGCTCAGCCGGCTCCAGGCGCCATGGGAAGGCAGGAAATGCCCTTTCGCTTGAGCTCCCGACAGGCGCGCACCGCCTGCTTGCGCGAAAAACCGGCGTAGCGCGCACGGTAGAAGGCTGCATCACCCTTCTTCACGCGGATGACCACGGGATAACGCCCATGCACGTGCCGCGTGGCGCGCCGCGCCCTGGCAAGATACGTCTTCGCTCCTTCCAGCGTCGGAAAGGCGCCGATCTGTATCAGCCAGCGCGCCGCCATCAACGCGCGCGCATGATCCGGCCGCCCGGCGATGATCTCGATGCCACCACCGCCCTCGCGCGCCACCTGCGCCCCCTCTTCGGACGTGTGGGGAGCGGACACATCCACCCGCACGGCCACGTCGGCTTCAGTGCTGCCGCCCGCATTCGGCACCACCGCCGCGGCTCGCGGCTTCTTTGAGATGATCACCATGCCCGCATCTGCCGTATCGTCACGCAAGGCCGCGCGCACCGGCGGTGCGTCGGGCAGAGGCCGCTCACCGATCACCACATCTGCGGGTACGCCGGCGGCGTCGCGCCCGCCATCTCCGTTTTTTCTTCCGCCGGCGTCATGCGTGCCGGGCACGCGCACCGCCACCGCCGCGCTAAGCGCCGGAATGGCTTTGCCGGCGCGACCGGTGGCGATCCGCTTCGTCCGTTCCGCGCCGGGCGTGCCTGTCGCCTGTCGCTTCAGCACCAGCACGCCTTCCGTCCGCGGGGCGTCGGTCTTGCGGCGCGCCAGGCCCTCGGGCCTTGGCCGTGGCCGGACAACGGTGGTGGCGTTATCCGAAACCCCGTTCCCCACAGTATCATTCGGTAGCGGGGCCGCCGCCATTTGCGCCAGCATGGCCAGTTTGCGCGCTTCCCGGGCAGCCGGCATGCGCACCTCCGCACTGCGCACCATGGGCTTGCGGCGGGAGGATGGCCGCCCCTTTTCCTTCGCTGTGCGCGCCCGGGCCACGCCGCCCATGCGTGCCGCCTTCGCTGCCCAGGCCCGCGCCGTGGCCACGGAATAGCCCGGCGGGCGCCCCGCCAGCGCCGCGATGCGTGTGCCGGAAGCCAGGCGATAACGCCGGAAGGCGCCGTTCAGCAGCCGAGCCATGTAGGCGTTGCGCCAGCGCGATGAAGGCGCGCCCAGCACCACCGCCACCACGCGCTTCCCCCCGCGCCGCACCGAGGCGGCCAGGTTGGAACCGGCGGCGCGCGTGTATCCGGTCTTGATGCCGTCCATGCCACGCACCCGGCCCAGCAGCCGGTTGTGGTTCAGATGCCGCCGTCCGCGCCAGGTGAAACGCCGAAGGCCGAAATATTTTCGATAATAGACCGGGAAGTCCCGCATCAGCCGCAACGACAGGGTGGCCAGGTCGCGCGCCGTGCTCACATTGGGCGGATTCGGCAGGCCAGAGGCGTTGCGAAAGGTCGTGCGCGTCATGCCCAGTGCCCGCGCCATCGCCGTCATGCGTTGCGCGAAGGCGGCTTCGGAACCGGCCAGGTTTTCCGCCACCACGGCTGCGACGTCGTTGGCGGATTTCACCGCCAGCGCGCGGATGGCCTGATCCACGGTAATGGTCTGCCCCGGCTTCAGCCACAGCTTGGAGGGCGGTTTCAGCGACGCCCGGCGCGAAACCTTGAGCCGCGTATTGAGGGATATGCGCCCCGCCTTCAGTTCGCGGAACAGCAGGTAGATCGTCATGACCTTGGTGATGGAGGCCGGATAGCGCCGTGCGTCGGCATCCTTCGCATACAGCACTTTGCCCGTGCGCGCATCCACCAGGATCACCGCCAGCGGCTGGCGCGCCAGCGCCGGGCTGATGATCAGCATCATCAGCGCCATCGCCGCCAGCAGTGCCGCGAGCACGGCTTTCACCCGGTTCCGTGTTGCGGAAATACCGATACCCATTGATCCCCGACTGCCTGACGCCCCTCCCGTTTCCAAACCGGCCGCCCCGGCGCATGTTTTGCATTCGCAGGCGTTGGGGGCCTGTGGCGCGCCTGCCACATGCCGTCATCTTCTCCTTTCTGCCTTGCCAAATGGTAAATACCGCCGGTTGCAAGTTTCTCCTGCCGGCATCCACCCTCTCGGATTTTTCATGATGAATTGTCGCGCGATTGGAATTATACTGGGGCGGAAAATCGGGATGTTGCGTGTTCGGCTGCTAGGGTGTTCGGCGTCGAAGGGCTTGCAAGGAACGGACTGGAAGCGGAGCATGAGCGGCAAGACGGAGAAGCGCCAGAACGCGGGGCTGCTGGAAAAGCCCCGGCCGAAGACGAAGAAGCCGCCCCTCTACAAGGTCCTGCTGTTGAACGACGACTACACGCCGATGGATTTCGTGGTGCACGTGCTGCAGCAGTATTTCAACAAGGACCAGGAGGAGGCCACCCGCATCATGCTGACCGTGCACTATCATGGCGTGGGTGTTTGCGGGGTCTATCCCTACGAGGTGGCGGAAACGAAGGTCAACCAGGTGATGTCCCTGGCCAAGGCCCACGGGCATCCCCTGCAATGCGTTATGGAAAGGGAGTAGCAGGCAACCATGCCCACGTTCTCCAGATCACTGGAACAGGCCCTGCGCCGGGCGCTGGCCACCGCTGGCGACTACCGGCACGAATACGCTACGCTGGAGCATCTGCTGCTGGCACTCATCGACGATGATGATGCCCGCGCGGTGCTGGAGGCGTGCGACGTGGATCTGGACCTGCTGCGCCAGCAGCTGGTGGAGTATCTCGAGAACGAACTCGCCAGCCTGGTCGCCGAGCCGGGTGTGGAGCCGCGCCCCACCACCGCGTTCCAGCGCGTGATGCAGCGTGCCGTCATTCATGTGCAGAGCGCCGGCCGCGAGGAGGTCACTGGCGCCAACGTGCTGGTGGCCATTTTCGCCGAACGCGAGAGCCATGCCGCCTGGTTTCTGCAGGAGCAGGACATGACCCGTTTCGATGCCGTCAACTATATTTCCCACGGCATCGCCAAGCGTGGTTCGCGCAGCGTCTCGCGCCCCGTGCGCGGCGTGAAGGACGCCGACGACCTGCCCGGAATCGCCCGCATGTCCTCTTCGCCCGAGGACGATCCGGAACGCGAACACGACCAGGCGGACGATGATGACGACGAGGAAGACGGCGAGCGCCCGAGCACCGACGCGCTGGACGAATACTGCATCAACCTGAACGAAAAGGCGAAGGCCGGCCGCATCGACCCGCTTATCGGGCGCGAGAAGGAGGTCATGCGCACCATCCAGGTGCTGTGCCGCCGCCAGAAGAACAACCCGCTGCTGGTGGGCGACCCGGGCGTGGGCAAGACGGCCATCGCCGAGGGGTTGGCGCGCCGCATCGTCGAGGGCGACGTGCCCGAGGTGCTGAAGGAAGCCACCATCTTCCAGCTGGACATGGGCGTGCTGCTGGCCGGCACGCGCTACCGCGGCGACTTCGAGGAGCGCATCAAGGCTGTCATCAAGGAGATCGAGGAGTATCCCGGCGCCATTCTGTTCATCGACGAGATCCACACGGTGATCGGGGCCGGAGCCACCTCCGGCGGCGCCATGGACGCCTCCAACCTGCTCAAGCCCGCGCTGGCCTCGGGCAGCCTGCGCTGCATCGGCTCCACCACCTACAAGGAATACCGCCAGTATTTCGAGAAGGACCGGGCGCTGGTGCGGCGTTTCCAGAAGATCGATATCGTGGAGCCTTCCATCGAGGACACGGTGAAGATCCTCAAGGGACTCAAGCCCTATTTCGAGAAGCACCATCGCGTGCGTTACACAAACGACGCCATCCGCACGGCGGTGGAGCTTTCCGCCCGATACATGTCCGACCGCAAGCTGCCGGACAAGGCCATCGACGTGCTCGACGAATCGGGCGCCTCGCAGATGCTCAAGCCCAAGTCGAAGCGCAAGGCCACCATTGGCGTGAAGGACATCGAGGCCACCATCGCCTCCATGGCGCGCATCCCGCCGAAGACGGTGAGCCGCGACGACGCCAGGGTGCTGCGCAACCTGGGCGAGGAGCTCAAACGCGTCGTCTTCGGTCAGGACGAGGCCATCGAGGCGCTAAGCTCTGCCATCAAGCTTTCCCGCGCCGGCCTGCGCGAGCCGGAAAAGCCCATCGGCAGCTACCTGTTCACCGGTCCCACGGGTGTGGGCAAGACCGAGGTGGCGCGCCAGCTGGCCGCCCATCTCGGCGTGGAGCTCATCCGCTTCGACATGTCGGAATACATGGAGCGCCACTCGGTCTCGCGCCTCATCGGCGCGCCGCCGGGCTACGTGGGATTCGACCAGGGCGGCCTGCTCACCGATGCCATCGACCAGCATCCGCACG
>JALUAB010000079.1 GCA_027051195.1 Hyphomicrobiales bacterium | reverse complement strand
GGATTGCCGGCGCCGCCCCGTTATTTGCAAACCCTCCCAGGAAATCGGCATGAAACGGCCATGAACCTTGGTTCATGCGCCGGCGCTTGCTCCCGTGGTTGATTGTTTCCGTCGGAGTCGCCGCCCATTCTCGAGCCTGCGAACATGATCGGCGTGCCGTCGCGGTGCGCCATCGATGCGAAGCGAAAAGGCGTGAGAAAGGGAGCGCGAACGATGGAAGGCCGGAATGCGGCACGGGCGGAAACGGCCACTGGCGCGCACGGGGAGCGGAGCGAAGTGCTGGTGCGCGACCTGCCGGTGCGGCTGTTTCACTGGTCGCTGGTGGCGGCAGTGAGCGTGGCGCTGTTAACCGGCTTCTTCGGTGAGGAAAACCTGCTTACCGTGCACGTGTGGGCGGGGCAGGCGGTGGCCGTGCTCATCATCTTCCGCATCATGTGGTGGTTCGCTGGCGGCCGCTACAGCCGCCTTTCCGCCTATCCGCTGCGTCCGTCGCGGGTGATCGCCCATCTGCGCGGCCTGCTGCGCGGCCGTTCGCCGCTGATCGCCGGGCACAATCCGGCGGGCGCGTGGATGATCGTCATTCTCATCTCGCTGCTCTTCGGCCTCACGCTTTCCGGTGTGATGGCGCTGGGTGGCGAGGACGATCTGGGGCCGTTGCGTGCCTTCGTGAGCTATCGACTGGGCGATGCGGCGGAAGAAGTGCACGAGGCACTGGCGTGGCTGCTGCTGGTGGCCATCGCCGGACATCTGGCCGGCGTGTTCATGGAAACGCGGATTTTCGGCCACCCGCTGCTGCGGGCCATGACGCGCGGCAAAATGCCGGTGCCTCCGGAAGAGGCGGAACGCGGCACGCTGGCGCTGCGCGGCCTGGTGGTGTTCCTGCTGGCGCTGGGGCTGTTCGCGGCCGTGTGGAACGGCCTTTCGGCCCTGCCGGACAGTCGCTGGCAACCCATAACCTATCTCGAAGCCTACCTGAGCAACTGCGGCGATTGTCATCACGCACATCATCCATCCCTGCGCACGGCGGACATGTGGGAGCGAATCGTGCGCGGGCTGGAGGATCACTTCGGTGAGGACGCCACCGTGGGCGGCAGGACGGCGGAAGAGATCCTCGCCTTTCTGAAGGCCAACAGCGCGGAGCGTTTCGACACCGAGGCGGCGGTGCGCCTGGGCCGGGTGGAAACACCGGATCTGCGCATTTCCTCCGTTCCGTGGTGGAAGAAGCGGCATGAAAGGATTCCGAAGTCCGTGTTCGCCTCCCCGGCGGTGGGATCGCCCGCCAACTGCAACGCCTGCCATCGGGATGCGCAGACCGGGCGCTTCGACGATGCGCAGATCAGGATTCCGGAACAGGCCCGAGCCGCCGCCGGGCAGAGCTGAACGCACGAGAGACTCAATCAATGCAACGGAAAAGGAGGATGGACACCATGTTCAGGCAGGTCATCATCGGTGGGCTGGCCGTGGCCACGCTTTTTGCCGGCGGCGCGGCGCTGGCCGGCAGCCCGCAGGAGATGCTGAAGCGCTACGAGGCGGAGGCGAAAGCAGCGGGCATCTTTCCTGAAGGCGGTTTTTCCGCCGAGCGTGGCAAGGCCTTCTATTACGCGAAGCACACCGGCGGTAAGCCGGCCACCCCGTCGTGCACCACGTGCCATACGGATTCGCCACTGAAGCCCGGCAAGACGCGCACGGGCAAGGTCATCGAGCCGATGGCCCTTTCGAAGACGCCGAACCGCTATTCCGACCCGGAGAAGGTGGAGAAGTGGTTCCGGCGCAACTGCAAGAGCGTTCTGGGCCGCGAATGCACGCCCGTGGAAAAGGGCGATTTCATCACATGGATGATCAGCCAGTGAGGGGCTTGCACCGAACATGAGGAAAAGGAGGAGAGTCATGAAGAAACGCATCATCACCCTTGGCGCTGCCGCGGCGGCGATCATGACCGCCGGGCTGGTCACCACCGCGCTTTCAGACGAGCGTTATCCGCCGGTGACCGACGAGATGACGAAAAAGGAGTGCGGCGAATGCCACATGGCGTTTCAGCCATCTTTCCTGCCGGCGCGTTCGTGGGCGAAGATCATGGACAACCTGTCCGACCACTTCGGCGAGGATGCCTCCCTGCCGAAGGAGAAGGTGGAGCACATCAAGAAATACCTGATGGCAAATGCCGCCGATAAGCGCTGGCGCAGCAAAATGATGCGCGGCGTGCGCAAGGACTGGACGCCCATTCGCATCACCGAGCTGCCCTACTGGAAGCACGAGCATGACGAAGAGGTTTCACCGGCCGCCTGGAAGGACCCGAAGATAGGCTCGAAGGCCAATTGCAAGGCCTGTCACCGCATGGCAGACGCCGGCGTCTATGAAGCGGAGGAGTATGAATACAAATACAAGTATCGCCGCAAGTATGACGATGACTACAAGAAGAAATACCGCAAGCGGTATGATGACGGCGATTACAAGCGGAAATACCGCGAGAGGTATGACGATGACGACTACAGGAAGCGCCGCCGGTATTACGAGGATGACGATGACTGATCCCACCGGCGCGGACTGAGGCGAGGCCCGCTCCCGGCATGTCCGGGGGCGGGCGCGTGTCTGTCATGAAATGGTCAGGCAGCTGGCCCATATTATTCTGGTGGGCGATCCTGAATGGCACGGAAGGCTGGAAGCTGGGGAAGAACGCCATGACCACTGCATCGCGACAGGAAGCACGGCGCGGTGGGCTGACTTTCGCCGAAACGGTGCGGCGCTGGCGTTTTCGCGCGCTGGCGGTGGCCTTCACCGTTCTGCTGGTGTGTCAGGCTTTCATGGTGGTGGATGTTCTGGCGGACATTTTCTACATTGATCTCTACATCCCCTGGATGGAGCACAGCACGATAGAGCTTGTCGCCGTCATCGCAATGACAGTTTCGCTGGTGGTGCTGGGCTGGATTCTGGTGGACCACATGCGTCAGAACCGTCGCTACCGGGAGGCGGTGCGCACCGCTTCCGGTGAGTTCCTCAAGACCATCGCGCAGAAGTTCGACGAATGGGGCCTGAGCGAATCGGAGCGGGAGATCGCGTTGCTGCTCATCAAGGGATTGTCCATTTCCGAGATCGCGCAACTCCGCAACACCCGTCCCGGCACCATCAAGAGCCAGAGCAACGCCATCTACCGCAAGGCTGGCCTGCGCGGCCGCAGCGAGCTGGTGGCCTATTTCGTGGAAGACCTGCTGGCCGGCGAGAAGCTGCTGGCCGGCAGAACCTGAAGCCTGTTTGGCGGCAGGCGCTTTCGCCGTGATGGGCGAGTCCGGAAGCCGGCGGAGTTTGCGCGTTGTAATGAAAGTGCCGGCCGGGGCCTGACGCGATGATGCATGCCGCGTGGCTTCGGCCCCCGTTACCGCCCCCGGTCATGATGGGGGCTTTTTCCATCGGCCGGATTTTCCCTCTTGAAAAAGGTCAAGTCTTGTCGCGATGTTCGTGGCTATGGCCTGTTGTGGAGGAGGGAACGCATGAGCGGACACATCGGCCACAATTTGCCGGATGAGCCCATTCGGGTGAAGGTTCGGTTGTTCAACGCCGTGGCCAGCCGCATGGGAACGGCCAGCGGCGAGCGGGAATTGGAGCTGAAGCCCGGCAGCACCATCGCGGACGTGGTGCAACGGCTGCGCATACCGTTGGACAACGTGTTTCTGGTATTGCTGAATGGTCGTGACGTGACGCCCACCCTGAAAGGCCCGCTGAACGTGGACGAGTTCCTGGAAGACGGCGATGTGATCGCCTTCTCCGGACCCGTGCCATATTCCGCCGGCTACGGCGCGCCGGTGGTCTAGGCTCAGGACCCATAAATTGCGCGGCGCCAGTCTGGCGCAAAATCGGCAATTAGCAATGGATTATCGAGATTTGCGCCAGACCCTTCGGGCGGCATTTTCGCTTCATCTCGCTGGCTTTTC
>JALUAB010000078.1 GCA_027051195.1 Hyphomicrobiales bacterium | reverse complement strand
TCGCCACAGCGGTGACGGCGGTCAAGCTGGGGGCCATCGACTATCTCGCCAAGCCGGCGGATGCGGACGCCATCTTCAAGGCGCTGGTGGCGGAGCCGGGCACCAAGGCGGCGCTGCCGGAAAATCCGATGTCCGCCGACAGAGTGCGCTGGGAGCACATTCAACGCGTCTATGAACTGTGCGGACGCAATGTTTCAGAGACGGCGCGGCGGCTGAACATGCACCGGCGCACGCTGCAGCGCATTCTCGCCAAGCGCGCGCCGCGCTGAGCTGCGGAGCCGCCGTTCTCGCGCAGGGCGTCCGGAGGAGGCAGGCGCGGCGTCAATGTTTCGTTAGCCATTTCCTGAAAGACTAGTCTCGTGCAGGACGATGCGAAACTGCTGCTTGTGGTGGCCGCGGCGCTGGTGGATACGGACAACCGCGTGCTGCTGGCGCAACGGCCGGAAGGCAGGCGCATGGCGGGCCTGTGGGAGTTTCCCGGCGGCAAGGTGAAGCCGGGCGAGACGCCGGAAACGGCGCTCATCCGCGAACTGCGCGAGGAGCTGGGCATAGACGTGCAGGCGCCGTGCCTGGCACCACTGACCTTCGCCTCGCACGACTACGGAGACTTTCACTTGCTGATGCCGCTGTATGTCTGCCGCAAGTGGCGGGGACTGGTTCAACCGCTGGAAGGGCAAAAGCTGGCCTGGGTGGAGAAGCGGCGGTTGCGGGAATTTCCCATGCCGCCGGCAGACACACCCCTGGTGGCGCATCTGCTGGACGCCCTGCCCTGAACCTGCGGCGGCAGTTTTCGTCAGCGTTCTGTCAGGCAATGCGCGGCATCATCGCACCCGCGCGCAATTACACGAGGCAGGGGATTCATCCATGCCGAAAAAGCGGGATTTTTCTGGTTATCCGCATGTGCGGCCGGGCGTGCGCCCGGTGCCGCAGCGGGTTCTGCTGATGGTGGGGCTGATGGCCTTCGGCCTGGCCGTAATGACTGCCGGCGTGGTGGGTCGGCTGCTGGCGTGAGGATTTTTTCTTGCGCTGAAATGCAACCTTCACCGCAGTAATCTTTTTGCGCTGAGGCGCGGCCACCCACCGCCCCACGCCCCCGCCCAACCACCCGATATTGTGGGCAAGTGGCCGGGCGGAGGCGCGGGGCTTCTCTTTTGCGTTGAGGCGCGATCGTGCAGAAGCCCATCGTCTCTCTCTTCACTCGAACAGCGCCAGCACGTTCTCCGGCGGGCGCCCCAGGGCGGCACGTTTTCCCTTCCCGTCCTCCACGATGACCACAGGGCGCTCAATGAGCCGTGGATGTTCCACCATCGCCTGGATCAGCTCGTCCTCGGACTTGTTCTCGTCGGCCAATCCCAGCTCCTTATATTCCTTCTCCTTCTTGCGCATCAGGTCGCGCGCGGAAGAAAAACCCAGGAGCTTCAGCACCTCTCGGATCTCATCGGCCGGGGGCGGTGTTTCGAGATATTTCACGATTTCCGGCTCGATGCCCCTCTCCTGCAACAGCTGCAACGTCTGGCGCGACTTGGAACAGCGGGGGTTGTGCCACATCACGACCTTCATTTCCGTTCTCCCTCACATGTCATTCGACGGGCAACTTGCGTGCGGCCCATTCCTCCGCCCGGGTGCCCACCACCTCATTCAGCCGATTGAAGCCGGCCCGCTCCATCCTGTCCAGCAAGCCGGAGAGGATTTCCGCCACCAGCGACGGGCCACGATAGACGAACGCCGTGAGCAGCTGCACGAGATCGGCGCCGGCCCGAATCTTGGCCCAGGCGGTTTCGGCATCGCGCACACCACCGACGCCGATGAGCCGCAGACGCCCCTTCGCCAGCAGGAAGGCACGCGCGAGCATGCGCGTGGAGGGCACGAACAGCGGCAGGCCGGAAAGGCCGCCCGTTTCCTCCTTCAAAGGGCTTTTCAGCGTGTCCGGACGGGCAATGGTGGTGTTGGAGACAATCAACCCGGCCGCGCCGCCCTCCACTGCCGCCTCCACGATGTCCGCCAGCACGGCCTCGTCCATGTCCGGCGCGATCTTGACGAACACCGGCAGACGCGCCCTGCCCTTCTCCTCCAGCGCGCCACGCACGCCGGCCAGCAGGCGGTGCAGGGCCTCAGCCCCCTGCAAGTCGCGCAGACCCGGTGTGTTGGGCGAAGAGATGTTCACCGTCAGGTAATCCGCCACGCCGGCGAAGCAGCGCGCGCCTTGCGCATAGTCGGCGATGCGGTCGCGGCTGTCCTTGTTGGCGCCGATGTTGACGCCCAGAACGCCGCGGCCCGGCAGGCGGGCGTATCGCAACAGGCGCTCGCGAACGGCCGCCTGACCCGCATTGTTGAAGCCCAGGCGGTTGATGACGGCTTCATCCTCACGCAGGCGGAACAGGCGCGGGCGCGGATTGCCGGGCTGGGCCAGCGGCGTGACGGTGCCCACCTCCACGAAGCCGAAGCCAATGTTGAACAGCGCCGGCACGGCGCGGGCGTTCTTGTCGAACCCGGCGGCCATTCCCAGCGGGTTGGGGAAGGAAAGGCCGCAGCAGTCCACGCGCAGGCGCTCGTCGGCCACGTGGCGAGGCATGGGGAACAGGCCCCATTGCAGGGCGCGGATGGCCAGTTCGTGCGCCTGTTCCGGTTCCAGCGCGTGCAACAGGCGCAGGGCCAGCATCTCTCCGGCGTTCATTCCGCCGCCTCCCGCGCCTCGGCGCCGTCGTCCTCCTCCGGCAACAGCAATATTTCGTCCGCCTGCGGCCGACGGCCGTGGCGGGAGGGCCGCAGCTCGAAGCGCAGGCGCATGCCGGGCAACAGCAGCGGCAGGCCGGCGCGGGATACGGCGGTGTGGTGCACGAAGACCTCCTCGCCACCGTCTTCCGGCAGGATGAAGCCGAAGCCGCGCTTCACATCGTAGAATTTCACTCTGCCCACCTGTGGCACGGCACTTCTCCCCGCTGGTTCACCATGGCCTTTTAATCGTCTTGCACCGCGCAGGCAAACGGCACAAGATCCCGCACATGCAAACCGGAGTCATCAGGATGAAACGGCATGGCACCTCGACCGCGGCTCTCGCCGGCGGTCTGACATGCGCGCTGCTGCTGGCGGGCGCCACGCCGGTGATGGCGGATCTGCGCACTTCCACGGCGGTGAAGCGTTATGCCATCTCCGGCCACACGGAACGGACGCTGTTGCTGGAGATGCGGCGCAAGGGGCCGCGCGTGCAGGGGCATCCTGCGCTGGCGAGCACAAAGCTGGCGGCGCGGTATTCGGCGCGGCTGGAGGCGCGCAGCGGCCGCTGCCGGGTGCGGAATTTCCTGCTGGAGGCCAGCTTCACCATCCAGCTGCCGCGCCTGCGCCAGCCGCAACGCCTGCGGCGTGGAACGCGCGCGCGCTGGCCGGGCTTCCTGGCGCGGCTGCGGCGGCATGAGAACCGCCACATCACCATCTGGAAGGGCTGCCTGAAACAGGCACACAAGGAGTTGCGGCACCTTTCGGCATCCAATTGCCTCTCGCTAAAGCGGAAGATGAAGGAACGTTATCGCCGCATCATGAAGGCATGCGACCGCAGGCATGACGCCTTCGATACGCGCGAGCATCACGTGGCGCACAAACTGCCCTTCATTCGCGCCGCCATAAGGGACATGCGACGCGCCTACCGCCCTCCCTCGAGGCGGGCGACGCGCAAGTGAGACGGCGCCGCCGGCGTCAGCGCCGGGCGCGAAAGGCGGCGGCGATGGTGCCGTCGTCGAGATATTCCAGCTCGCCGCCCACGGGCATGCCGTGTGCCAGATGGCTCACCTTCACATCCGTGCCGGCCAGAGCATCGGCGATGTAATGGGCCGTGGTCTGCCCTTCCACGGTGGCGTCCAGCGCCAGGATGACCTCCTGCACACCTTCCGAACGCACGCGGCCGACCAGTTGCGGAATGCGCAAATCCTCCGGCGTGACGCCGTCCAGGGGCGAGAGCAGACCGCCGGTGACGTGATAACGCCCGTGAAAGACTCCGGCGCGCTCCAGCGCCCACAGGTCGGCCACGTCCTTGACCACGCAGATGAGGTCATTGCGCCGCCTGGCGCCGGAGCAGATGCGGCAGGGGTCGGCGGTATCGAAATTGCCGCAGACGGAGCAGGCGCGCACGGCCCCGGCCAGCGCCGAGAGAGCCTCGGCCAGCGGTTCCAGACGGCTCTCCCGGTGGCGCAGCAGGTGCAGCACGATGCGCTGCGCGGAGCGCGGCCCCAGCCCGGGCAGGCGGGCCAGCAGCTCGATGGCGCGCATGATCTCGTCGTTGTCCCTGAGCATTCCTTCCACACGGAAAAATGATGGGCCACTTTCATCCTGCGCCCTATATGATGCGGGAAGGCAGTGGGCCGCAAGGAGAATGGCCATGTTTTTCACCCGCGCGAACCCGCAGGAGAAAATGCGCATGGTGTCGCCGGAGGAGGCGTTGCCGGGGCGGGCGGAGCCCATTCCCACCACCACGCATCATTTCGTTTCCGGCCGGCCGCTGAAAGGCCCCTATCCGGAAAGCGCCGAGCAATGCTTCTTCGGCATGGGCTGTTTCTGGGGCGCGGAGCGGCTGTTCTGGCAGGTTCCGGGAGTCTGGGTGACGGCGGTGGGATACCAGGGCGGCTTCACCCCCAACCCCACTTATGAAGAAGTGTGCAGCGGCAGGACGGGGCATGCTGAAACGGTGATGGTGGTGTTCGAACCGGAGAAGGTGGCGTTCGGCGAGCTGCTGCGGCTGTTCTGGGAATCGCACGACCCGACGCAAGGCATGCGGCAAGGCAACGACACAGGAACGCAATACCGCTCCGCCATCTACGCCACCACGCCGGAGCAAATGGAAGCGGCGCTGCGCTCGAAAGCAGCCTACGAGCGGGCGCTGGCGGCACGCGACATGGGGCCGATCACCACGGAAATCCGCGAGGCGCCGCCGTTCTTCTATGCAGAGGAGTATCACCAGCAGTATCTGGCCAAGAACCCCGGCGGCTACTGTGGCCTGCGCGGCACGGGCGTTCCGTGCCCAGGCCAGGAAAATACTCACTCCGGCAGAAGCTGCTGAAAGATCAGGGGCATTTCGTCCAGGAACTGCACCCCGGCCACGTCTTCCCTCTGCCAGACGAGGCGCGCCGGACGCTTGAGCCGGATCTCCGGAAAGGCGATGATGAACGTGCGCGGCAGCGGAATGGCATAGCGCAGCTGCATGCGGCAGCCGTGCTCGGAGAGGTCGCGTATGAGGATGTCGATACCGCTGAGCTGATCGCGAAAATAGAGTTGCGCCCGCTTCAGCACGGGATGGCGGCGCACCGCGCGCCGTTCCTGCCGCAAGGCCTGTGCCGCATGCAAGGCGTTGGTCATGTTGCCAGCCCCTGTTCACTGTCCGATGCCGGGGCCGGAGTGAAGCACATCCCGTTTAAGCCCGGGTTAAGCGTGGCTCGTCAGCGTTGCAGACGGCGCGCCTTGCGCTGGTCGAACCACCAGGTATCCAGCACGCCGCGAGCATATGGGGGCTTGACCTCGGGGCGGGAGAACTTGTCCCACCAGGCGATGGTGTGGCTGGCCTTGTACCAGTGCGGCACCCAGAAATGCAGCGCGCGCAACGATCTGTCCAGCGCGCGGGCGGCGGTTGCGAGGTCGGCACGGGTCTTCGCCGCCACCACCTTCTCGATGAGGGCGTCCACGCCGGCGTTGCGGATGCCGGCGATGTTGTAGCTGCCCGCGAGATCGGCGGCGCGGGAGCCGAAATAGGCGCGCAGCTCCACGCCGGGCGTGAGGGAGAAGACGTAACGCTGGGCCACGATGTCGAAATCGAAGCTCTTCAACCGCCGCTGAAACTGCGCCGATTCCACCAGCCTGATGGATGCGTCGATGCCGAGCAGTTTCAGGTTGCGCACATAGGGGATGATGATGCGCTCAAACGCCGGCGACGTAATGAGAAATTCCATCGTGAAGCGCTCACCCCTGCCATTCACCAGCCAGTTGCCGTCGCGCTTCCAGCCGGCCTCCAACAGCAGCCGATGGGCGGTTCGCAACAGCCGCCTGTCCTGCCCGGAGCCGTCGGATACGGGTGGCGTGATGGCGGGGCCGAAGGCGGCCGCCGGGAGCGCGTCCCGCAACGGCTCCATGAGCGTCCGTTCCGCCGGCGACGGCGCGCCGACGGCCTTCAGCGGCGAGTTCTCGAAGATGGATTCGGTGCGCTTGTACAGGCCATAGAAAAGCTTGGCGTTCGTCCATTCGAAATCGAAGGCGTAACCGAGCGCTTCGCGCGTTTTCGGGTGGGCGAATTTCGCGCGCCTCAGGTTCAGGAAGAAGCCCTGCGCGCCGGAAGGGCGATCATCGGGCAGCACGCCCTTGATGAGCCGGCCTTCACGCACCGCCGGAACGTTGTAGGCCGTGGCCCAGTTGCGCGAGACGAATTCCTCGCGCAGATCAAGCTCGCCGGCCTTCAGCGCCTCCAGCTCGGCCGTGTGATCGCGGAAGTAGAGGAACTTGATCTCGTCGAAATTCCACCGCCCCCGGTTCACCGGCAGATCTTTCGCCCAGTAGTCCTTGCGGCGCTCGTAGGTGATGAAACTGCCCTGCCTGAACCGTTTGATGCGATACGGCCCGGAACCGAGGATGGGCGTGAGGCCGGACTTGTCAAAGGGGTGCTTCTCGAAAAATCTTTTCGAGAGAACCGGCAGGGTGGCCACCACCCGCGGCAGATCCCGCACGTTTTCACCACGGAAGGAATAGCGCACCTTCAGCGACCCCAGCACCTCGCATTTCTCCACATCGCGCAGGGAGAGGCGGTAGCCGGGATGCGCCTTCGTTCTGAACAGGGTGAAGGTGTGGCATACGTCCTCCGCCGTGACGGAAGATCCATCGGCGAAGCGCGCCCGCTCGCGCAGGCCGAAGGTGACGGACCTGCCGTCGGCAGCAACGTCGGCCCACGCGGCGATAAGACCATAGACGGCATCCGGCTCGTCGTGGGCGCGGACCATGAGCGAATCGAAGGTCATCTCCAGCCCGTCGGCCGCATCACCCTTCAGGATGAAGGGGTTGAGCGAATCGAAGCTGCGCAGGCCGGAGGTGCCCACGGTAACGATGCGACCGCCCTTGGGCGCGCTCGGATTTACATAGTCGAAGTGCTTGAAGCCGGCAGGATATTTCAGGTCGCCGAAAGCCGAAAGCCCGTGCCGCGGCGCGGCCTGTGCCACATGCGCCAATAACAGCATGCTGCCGAACGCCATCAGCAGGCCGACAGGCCGTCGGAGGCATACGCCTCTCTTCCCTTGCTTCGTGACCGCAATCATTTCCTGCCGCTTCCGATTCTGGCGGCCTTCTCCTCATCCCACCACCAGATGTCGGGGAATCCGACGGAATGCTCGGGGATGCGCGCAGGCTTGCCGAAGCGGTTCCAGCGGGCGGTGCGCTGGTAGGTGATATGCCACATGGGCACCACGTAATGATTCCACAGCAGCACGCGGTCCAGCGCACGGGTGGCGGCCACCAGCTCCTCCCGCGTTTTCGCGTAGATGATGCGGTCGATGAGAAAATCCACCGCCTTGTCCCTGATGCCGGCGAGATTGCGCGATCCGGGGCGGTCGGCGGCGGCCGATCCCCAGTAATTGCGCTGTTCGTTGCCGGGGCTGAGGGACTGCCCCCAGGAGCCAACGATGATGTCGAAGTCGAAGCTTTTCACGCGGCGTTCGTATTGCGCCGAATCGACGGTGCGCACGGTGGTCTGGATACCCAGGCGCTTGAGTGACTGCGCATAGGGCAGCACGATGCGCTCGAACGCCGGCGAAACCAGCAGGAACTCCACCGTGAAAGGCTCCCCCTTCGCATTGCGCAGCACGCCCTTCTCGTCCAGCCGCCAGCCGGCCTGCATGAGCAGTTGCATGGCCTTGCGCAGGTTGGCGCGGCGCTGCTGCGGGGTTTCATTGACGGGGTTCCTGTATTCCCGCGTCAGCGCCTCGGGCGGGATCTGTCCGGCGATGAGATCCAGAAGCTTGCGTTCGCGCCCTTCCGGCAGCCCCTTCGCGGCCAGCTCGGAGTTGGAGAAAAAGCTGTTGGTGCGGGTGTATTGACCATAGAACAGGTTGCGGTTGGCCCATTCGAAATCGAAGGCGAGATTGAATGCCTGACGCACGCGCCTGTCCTGAAATTTTCCGCGGCGCAGGTTGAAGACGAAAGCCTGCATGCCCTGGCTGTTTTTCAGGTGGAACTTCTCCAGCACCACGTCGCCGCGCTTCACCGCCGGGAAGTCGTAGCCGGTGGCCCAGCGCTTGGAGTTGTTTTCGTCGCGCCAGTCGTACTCGTCCGCCTTGAAGGCCTCGAAGGCCACCGTCTCGTCGCGGAAATAGACTATGTGGATCTCATCGAAATTGTCATAGCCGACGTTCACCGGCAGATCCTTCGCCCAGTAGTCCGGCACGCGCTTCAGCGTGACGTATTCCCCCGCCTTGAAGTCCGCCACACGGTAGGCAGCGGAGCCCAGCGGCGCTTCCAGAAGGGTTTCGGCCAGGGAGCGCGGCCTGTCCTGCACGCCGGTGGCCGTCCACCAGTGTTTCGGAAGCACCGGCATCTGCCCGGTGATCTGCGGCAGCTCACGGTTTCCCTTAACGGCGAAGGTGAAGCGCACCTCGCGCTCGCCGGTTTGCTCCACCTTCGCGATGTCGCGGTAATAGAAGGCGTAGAAGGGATGGGCCTTCTTCAGATTCTCCATGGACCAGATCACGTCCTCCGGCGTGATGGGCCGGCCGTCGTGAAAGCGCGCCCGTTCCCGCAGGCGGTAGGCGACGAAAGAGTAGTCGTCCGGCGCGGCCACGGCCTCGGCGATGAGGCCGTATTCGGAGCCGGGCTCGTCCAGCGCCGGCTTGATGAGCCGGTCGTAGGTGGAGGCAACGCCGGAAGCTGCCTCGCCCTTGAAGGTGAACGGGTTGAGGCTGTCGAACGAGCCGATGGCGAACAGGCGCACCCGCCCGCCCTTTGGCGCATCCGGCTTCACATAGTCGAAATGCCTGAAGCCCGGGCCGTATTTCAGATCGCCAAAAAGCGAGAGGCCGTGCTTCCATTGCAAATCGCCATTGGCGTTCTCGGCGGCGACTCCGGCCAGGCGCAGGGCGGACAGGCCAGGCACGGCGGCGATGAGGCGCAACAGGGCACGACGGGTGAGAGCTGGCGTGTTCATGGGTCTTCCGACTCGGGTTGTTGCTTCTGGCGGGAGCATATTTGGTCGGGCCGTGTTCGCCAACATACAAGTTGGCCATGAAAAAGGCCGGTGGCGTTCATGCCACCGGCCCGAATGACGCTATCGCGCGTTCCATCCGCGCGCCCTATTTGGCCGCCTCCTTCAGGTAGGCGATCACGTCCTTGATGTCCTGCTCTTTCTTCAGACCGCCGAAGGCCATCTTGTTGCCGGGAACGACCCCCTTGGGATCGGCGAGATACCGCATGAGGTTCTCTTCCGTCCAGGTGCCCAGCTCGGCCGCCTTCGCCTTCATGGCTCCGGAATACTTGAAACCTTCCACGGAGGCCACCGGACGGCCGACGATGCCCACGAGGTGCGGGCCGACCTTGTTCTTTTCCTGGTCGGCAAAGTGGCAGGCCTTGCACTTGTTGAAGACCTTCTTGCCACGCTTGGCGTCCGGAGCCGACGCCGCGGCGGGCTGGGCTTCCGCCTGCTGCTGGCCGCCGCCCGCCTCCTGCTTCGCCGCAGCCTTGGCCTCGCGCAGCGGCGGAACTTCCACAGCCGGCTTCGCGGGCGGCCTGGCGTTGAAGATCATGTTGGCGAAACTGCGCACGCCGAAGATGAGCGCCAGCGTGAGCACGATGGAAACGGCGAAATAGCCCAGTCTGCGCATGGTCATGGCTCTGCCCCATTGCATTTGCTTTCGCGGCGCGCCGCGGAGCGGCCGCCCCTGTCCGCTTCTGGCCGCGATAACTAGCTTATTCCGTAGCGTGGGCGCAACATGTATAAGCCCCTTGCGGCATTTTGCGCCGTGTATCGGGAATGAGTGAAAATTCGCCCGCGGCGAATTTTCATGCCGCCCATCGCACCGCGCTCCCGCCCAACCACCCGATATCCTGAAAGCAGGTGGTTGGGCGGGGACGCGGGGCGCAGGCAGAAGCCCCGCTCGTGGAACGAACGGGTTCGCCGGAGACGCTCTTCATGCAGGAAACGTCGCTCTATTCCATCGTGTTGATACCCGCGCGCATGGGGTCCTCGCGCCTGCCTGGCAAGCCGCTCGCCGACATCGGCGGCGAGCCGATGATCGTGCGTGTGTGGCGGCAGGCGGAGCGGGCCGCGCTGGGGCCGGTGGTGGTGGCCGCGGCGGAGCCGGAAATCGTGGCGGCGGTGGAGGAGGCCGGCGGCAAGGCGGTGCCGACCGATCCCGACCTGCCCTCCGGTTCCGACCGCATCGCGGCGGCGCTGGAGATGGTGGATCCCCAGCGCCTGTTCGGCGTGGTGGTGAACGTGCAGGGCGACCTGCCCACCCTGCCGCCGGATTATCTGCGCAAGTGCGCCGAGGCGCTGGTGCGCACGGGGGCGGACATCGCCACGCTGGCGGCGCCCATCCGCACGGAAGAAGAGATGAAGAACCCCAACGTGGTGAAGGCCATTGCGCCGCTTTCCTGGCAGGAGGTGGCGCTGGCGGAAGACTTCGTGCGCGCGCTGCCGGACGATTATCACGGCCCGGCGTTTCATCACATCGGCATCTATTGCTACCGGCGCGCAGCGCTGGAGCGATTCGTCAAGCTGCCGCCGAGCCTGCGCGAACGCCAGCACAGGCTGGAGCAGCTCCGCGCGCTGGACGCGGGTATGAAGATCGCCGTGGCGCGGGTGGCGCAGGCGCCGTTCGGCGTGGACACGCCGGCGGAGCTGGAGTATGTGCGCCGGCAGGTGGCGCAGAAAGCGGGCGACGATTCATGAGCGCTGACGGCAACAACGGCAAACCGCGCATCGCCTTTCAGGGCGAGCCGGGGGCCAATTCGCACATCGCCTGCCTTCAGGCGCGGCCCGGCCACAATCCGCTGGCCCGCCCCACGTTCGAGGACGTGTTCAACGCCGTGGAGCGGGGCGAGGCGGAGCTGGCCATGATTCCGGTGGAAAACACGCTGGCCGGGCGGGTGGCGGACATTCATCATCTGCTGCCCGAATCGACACTGCATATCGTGGGCGAACACTTCCTGCCCATCCACCACCAGCTGATGGCTCCGAAAGGGGCGACGCTGGAAGGACTGAAGAGCGTATATTCCCACGTGCATGCGCTGGGCCAGTGCCGCAGGCTCATCCGCGCGCTGGGGGTGCAGGCGCACGTGGCGGCAGACACGGCCGGAGCGGCGCGCGAGGTGGCAGAGCGCGGCGACGTGACGGCGGCGGCCATCGCACCCAGGCTGGCGGCGGAAATCTACGGGCTGGAAATCCTGCGCGAGGACGTGGAGGACGCGGCGCACAACACCACGCGCTTTCTCATCATGGCGCGTGAACCGGTGGCCGTTTCGCCGGATGACGGGCCAGTCATCACCTCGTTCATCTTCAAGGTGCGCAATGTGCCGGCGGCGCTCTACAAGGCGCTGGGCGGGTTCGCCACCAACGGCGTGAACATGACGCGGCTGGAATCCTACCAGATCGGCGGGCGCTTTCACGCCACGCAGTTCTACGCTGACATCGAAGGGCACCCCGAAGAGCGCAGGGTGCGGCTGGCGCTGGAGGAGCTGGAGTTCTTCTCCACCTCTGTGCGGATTCTGGGCACCTATCCGGCCTCGCCCATGCGCCGGGAGCTGATGGCGGCGGAATGAAGCCGCAAGGCACGCGCAAGGTGAACGGACGATGCTGCACGCGGGGCGAAAGCCCCCGCAACGTGCAGCCTCGGAACCCGGATGTCAGCCCATGCGCACCACGCTCGCAGACTATCAGCTCATCGCCCGCGATCTGCCGGGCAGCATCAACCGCTTTTCCAAACAGCCGCAAGTGCAGCGGGAGATTGATTATTATCTCACGCATATCAAGAACATAAAGTCCGTGGATGAATTCATGGCGAACGAACGCGTCTATCGCTTCGCCATGGAGGCGGCGGGGCTTTCCGACATGATCTACGCCAAGGCCTTCATGCGCAAGGTGCTCACCGAAGGCGTGGACTCGCCCGATGCCTTCGCCAACAAGCTGGCGGACACCCGCTTTCGCGAGTTCGCGAAGCGCTACAATTTCGCCCGCTATGGCGAGAGCGCTACGTTGTTCGAGCGCACGCGGCAGGGCGCGGTGGACGATTATCTGCGCCAGAAGCTGGAGGAAGACGCCGGGCAGACCAACGAAGGCGTGCGGCTGGCGCTCTACTTCCGGCGCAAGGCGCCGCAGATCCGCAGCGGCTACGACATCCTGGCCGAGCCGGCGCTGATGAAGGTGGCGGAAACCATCATCGGCCATTCACTGGCGCGCGGCGATATCGACAGGAATGCGAAGCTGGTGGAGGCGCGCCTGCCCATCAAGGATTTCAAGGATCCGGAAAAGCTGGAAAAGTTCCTGCAGCGGTTCACCGTGATGTGGGACATGAATGGCTCCGCCACTCAGACGACGAGCAGCCCCAACGCACTGCTCATTCAGCCGCTGGAAGCGGGTATCGACGAGAATCTGCTCTTTTCCCTGCAACAGCTCAAACCTGGTGGGGGCTGAACATGAAAGTCGGTCTGCACGTGGCCATCTCCGGCCAGCTGGCGCTGTATCAACAGCTGGAATCGGTGGCGCAGAACGTGGCCAACATCACCACGCCAGGCTACCGGGCGGACGGCAGCCGCTTTTCCGCGCTGGTGGCACAGCAGCGCCCGGCGCCCGTTTCCTACGTGAGCGGACGGGAGACTTACATCGTGACCGAACCGGGGGCGATAAAAGCCACGGGCAACCCGCTGGACGTAGCCCTGCGCGGGGATGTGTGGATGGCGCTGCAGGGGCCGAACGGCATCGTCTATACCCGCGACGGGCGCATGCGCATGCTGCCCGATGGAAGGCTGGTTTCCTCCGCAAATGGCTGGCCGGTGCTGGACGTGGGCGGCGCGCCCATCGCGCTCAAACCCAAGGCGGGTCCGCCGCAGATTGCGGCGGACGGCATGATCACCCAGAATGGCCGGCAGATCGGGGCCATCGGCCTGTTCCGCATCCCCGAGGATGCGAAGCTCACCCGCGTGGGCAATTCCGGCGTCATACCCGATACCGAGCCGGAACCGGTGGTGCGCTTCGTGGACGCCGGGGTGATCCAGGGCTTCATCGAGGAATCGAACGTCAACGGTGCGATCGAAATGGTGCGGCTCATCGAGGTGACGAACGCCTTCAGACGCCTTTCCTCCGCGCTGGGCGCCGCTGAGGAATCCATGCTGGCCGCCATTCGCACGCTGGGTGAAACCGGCTGAGCATGACGGATCCGCTGGACAGGCTGGCGCGGGCGGCGCAGGTGCTGGAAAGCGGCGCGGCGGCGCTGGTGCGGCGCGGAGGCACGGTGCACGAGGTGGCCACCGACATCTGCCGCGTGCGCGGGCTTTCCGACATCGCGGCACTCGGTGACTGCGTGGCGCTGGAAACGGAAGACGGCGCACTGCCCGGGCAGGTGGTGCATCTATCTCGGGACGAGGCGCTGGTGAAGCCCTTTTCCGGCGAGGCGGCCATCCGGCTGGGCATGCGGGTGTGGCACGAGGGGCCGTTCCGCCTGCGCCCGCACGAAAGCTGGAAAGGCCGCACCATCAACGCGCTGGGCGCGGCCATCGACGGCGGGCCGCCGCTGGTGCAGGGCGAGCGGGCGCTGGCGGTGGACAGGGCGCCGCCGGCGGCGTTGCAGCGCCAGCGCACGGGCGGGGCGCTGAAAACCGGCGTGCGGGCGGTGGACCTGTTCACGCCGGTGTGCTTCGGCCAGCGACTGGGCGTGTTCGCAGGTTCCGGCGTGGGCAAGACGACGTTCCTCTCCATGCTGGCGCGGTCTTCCGGCTTCGACACGGTGGTGCTGGCGCTCATCGGTGAGCGCGGGCGAGAGGTGCGCGAGTTCATGGAAGACGTGCTGGCCCCCGAACAACGGGCGCGCACGGTGAGCGTGGTGGCCACCGGTGATGAAAGCCCGATGATGCGGCGGCTGGCGCTGAAAAGCGCCATCACGGTGGCCGAATACTTCCGTGACGCCGGAGAGGAGGTGCTGCTGATCGCCGATTCCATCACGCGCTACGCGCACGCCTGCCGCGACATCCTGCTGGCCGCTGGCGAGCCGCCGGTGGCGCGGGGCTATCCGCCGGGCATCTTCTCCGACCTGCCGCGCCTGCTGGAGCGCACCGGGCCGGGGCCGGAAGGCGTGGGCAACATCACCGCCTTCCTTTCCGTGCTGGTGGACGGGGATGATCACAACGACCCGGTGGCGGACAACATCCGCGGCATTCTCGACGGACATATCGTGCTGGACAGGGACATCGCCGAGCAGGGGCGGTATCCGGCCATCAACGTGCTGGCCTCCGTCTCGCGGCTGGCACGGCGGGCCTGGACGAAGGAACAGGAAGAGCTGATCCTGATGCTCAAGGCGCTGATCACCCGCTACGAGGACACGCGCGATTTGCGCCTGCTGGGCGGCTATCAGCCGGGCGCGGACGCCGAGCTCGACCGCGCCGTGCAATGGGTGCCGCGCATCTACGAGGTGCTGAAGCAGGGGCCGGAGGAGCCGCCCTGCGAGGACGCCTTCGCGGCGCTGGCGACGGCGCTGAAGGAGGACGCCGGGGACGCTTCAAAGGCGGATTCCGCGCGCCTTCCGGCCAATTAACCGAAATCCGGTTAAATACGCTGGGCTTGTGTTCTTTCCGCGCGCTTGGCTATAAGCTGGCGGCAGGCGCTCTCGCGCCGATTCCGGGGGGATGGGGCAATATTGGAGCGTTTCATGGCTGCCAGCAAATCCGGCAAGAAGAGCGGCAAAGCCGCGAAAGCGCGCAAGGCGGCGGCGAAGCCGAACCATCCGCCGGCCTTCACGAAGGAAGAGGAGTTGCGGGCGCTGCGCGACATGCTGCTCATCCGCCGCTTCGAGGAAAAGGCGGGGCAGCTCTACGGCATGGGGCACATCGGCGGCTTCCTGCACCTCTACATCGGACAGGAGGCGGTGGCCACCGGCGTGTTCATGGCGCGGCGCGAGCAGGATCACGTCATCACCTCCTACCGCTGCCACGCGCAGGAGCTGCTGGCCGGCGCCGACCCGAAGGCGGTGATGGCCGAACTGACGGGCCGCCTGCCCGGCGTTTCCAAGGGCAAGGGCGGCTCCATGCACATGTTCCACGTGGCCGGCAACTTCTGGGGCGGGCACGGCATCGTAGGCGCGCAGGTGCCCATTGGCACCGGGCTGGCCTTCGCCGCCAGCTACAGCGGCGAGAACGCCGCCTGCTTCACCTTCTTCGGCGAGGGCGCGGCCAATCAGGGGCAGGTCTATGAGAGCTTCAACATGGCCGCCCTGTGGAAACTGCCGGTCATCTACGTCATCGAGAACAACCGCTATGCCATGGGCACGGAGATCCACCGCGCCACGGCAAAGGCGGAGGAGCTGTTCATGCGTGGCGCCGCCTTCGGCATCCCCGGCGAGCAGGTGGACGGCATGGACGTGCGCGCCGTGAAGGATGCTGCGGAGCGCGCGTTGCAGCACGTGCTCTCCGGCGAGGGGCCCATCATCCTGGAGATGCAGACCTACCGTTACCGCGGGCATTCCATGTCCGATCCGGCGAAATACCGCTCGCGGGAGGAAGTGCAGAAGATGCGCCAGGAGCACGACCCCATCGAGCAGGTGAAGCGCCGCCTGCTGGAAGCGGGCTGGGCGACGGAGGAAGACATCAAGGCGGTGGACGCCGACGTGCGCAAGGTGGTGGCGGAGGCCGCCGATTTCGCCACCAGCGCCGAGCAACCGCCGGAAAAGGAACTCTGGCGCGACGTGTATGCGGAATATTGAGGCTGCGACCAGTATTCACGTAGCGAGCAAACGAGCAACGAGACTCCGGCTTGCGCCGGAGTGACGAGACAAAAAGAAAGGTGCGTCATTCCGGCGAAAACCGGAATCTCGTGCAACAGGCACACGAACCGAGGGCGCGGCGAGTGGTTCGCCAAGCCGGAGGGGACGGGAAACATGGCAGTAGTGGTGCGCATGCCGGCGCTTTCGCCCACCATGACCGAGGGCACGCTGGCGAAGTGGTTGAAGAAGGAGGGCGAGGCCGTCTCGCCCGGCGACATCATCGCCGAGGTGGAAACAGACAAGGCGGTGATGGAGCTGGAAACCGACGAAGAAGGCGTGCTGGCGAAAGTCCTCGTGCCGGAGGGAACAGCCGGCGTGCAGGTGGGGGCGCCCATTGCGGTGATCGCCGAGGAAGGCGAGGATTTCGACCTCGACGCCCTGCTGGCCGAAAGCGGCGGCGCGGCGGCCGAGGCCCCGGCGGCAGAGCAAGCCCCGGTGGACGAACCGACGCAGCCCGCCGCGAGCGAGCAGCCCCCGGCGGCGCCCGCCGTGCACATCGCCGCGCCCGCAGCGGACGAGGACGACGAGGACGCCTATGCGCTCAACGGCGCGCCCGACCCGGCGCGCAATCTCTCCATCACGCCGCCTGCCGAATCCGACCCCGAGCTGCCCGAGGGCACCGAGTTCGTCGAGCAGACGGTGCGCGAGGCCCTGCGCGACGCCATGGCCGAGGAAATGCGCCGCGACGAGCGCGTGTACCTGATGGGCGAGGAAGTGGGCGAATACCAGGGCGCCTACAAGGTGAGCCAGGGCCTGCTGGACGAGTTCGGGCCGAAACGCGTGGTGGACACGCCGATTACCGAATACGGCTTCGCCGGGCTGGGCATCGGCGCTGCCTTCGCGGGGCTCAGGCCCATCGTCGAGTTCATGACCTTCAACTTCGCCATGCAGGCGATTGACGCCATCATCAACTCCGCGGCCAAGCAGCGCTACATGGCCGGCGGCGAGGTGAGCGTGCCCATCG
>JALUAB010000077.1 GCA_027051195.1 Hyphomicrobiales bacterium | reverse complement strand
TTGGCCCAGGTGGGGCCGAGATCCTCGTAGAGCAGGCGGCTCAGAAGCTCGAGATAGCCGATGACCCCCAGCCCGCCCACGGCGAAGATGATGCCGAAGAAGAACAGCAGGGTGTCCCACTCCAGCCGTTCCATCACCTTGAAGGAGTCGAAGAGGATGTCCGTGCGGTTGCGGCGCCGGGCATAGTTCTTGAAGAACCAGCTGAACATGGCGAGGTAGCCCAGCCCGGTCATCATCCCCAGCGCCGGCGGCAGATCCAGGAAGTTGCGGTAGCTCACGGCGGTGGCGATGGTCAGCCCGAACAGCCCGATGACCCACCAGGCGCCGGCGCGCATGCGCACCTCGCCTTCCTGCGCCGGCGGCATCTCCTTCGGCACGGCGAGGCTCATGATGGCCGCCGGCACCACGAAGTTCACCAGGGAAGGAATGAAGATGGCGAAGAACTCCGTGAACTCCAGCTTGCCCTTCTGCCACACCATGAGCGTGGTGATGTCGCCGAAGGGCGAATAGGCGCCGCCGGCATTGGCCGCCACCACCACGTTTATCATGCCCAGCACCACGAAAGCCGGGTGCTTCACGCCAACGGCCATGACCACCGCGCCCAGCACCAGCGAGGTGGTGAGATTGTCCAGGATGGGCGAGAGGAAGAAGGCAATGAAACCAGTGAGCCAGAACAACTTGCGGTAGGTCAGATTCATGGAGACGAGTTTCTCGCGCAGCGCTACGAAGACGCCGCGTTCCTCCATGGTGTTCACGTAGGTGATGGCCACAAACAGGAACAGGAACAGCTCGCCATATTCCATGAGCGTGTGGCGGGCCATGGCGCCGACCATCTCCTCCTTGCCGGAGCCCATGTAGGCGATGCCGATGAAGGCCCAGATGAGGCCGGCGGCCAGCAGCACCGGCTTGGACTTGCGCATCTCGATGACTTCCTCGAACACCACCAGCGCATAGGCCAGCAGGAAGACCGCCGCCGCCGCAAAACCCGCCCAGTGATACGTGAGATCGAGGAAGCGCTCGTCGCCGGCGTTTTCGGCGGCCCCGGCCGGCATCACAAGCGCCAGCACCGCCAGCAATGGCAACAGGAAAAAGCGGCCCGCCAGCGCGGCCGTCCCCAGCATTGAAATGTGCATGATCCATCCCCGTCTTGCGGAAGATGCGCCCGATGCACCAGGCCTTCCGCCCGTTCGTGAGGCCTTTTGACTCGAAAAGCGGGCGCGTGCAAGCGGCAAGAGGGCACAATGAACAGCCCTTGCCGTGGCGCGGCGGCTTGTCTATCTAGGCCCAAACCGCAAGGCAGTCACAACGAGAAAGGGGACTCCTATGACCGAGCGCACGCTCTCCATCATCAAGCCGGACGCCACCCGGCGCAATCTGGAAGGCAAGATCATCGCCAAGATTCAGGAAGCGGGCCTGCGCGTGGCGGCCATGAAGCGCACCCGCTGGACGCGCTACCAGGCGGAGAAATTCTACGAGGTGCACAAGGAGCGCCCGTTCTACAACGATCTGGTGGAGTTCATGACTTCCGGTCCCATCGTGCTGATGGTGCTGGAGGGCGAGAACGCCATCGCGAAATACCGCGAGGTGATGGGCGCCACCAACCCGCAGGAAGCGGCGCCCGGCACCATCCGCGCCGAGTTCGCCGAGAACATCGAGGCCAACTCCGTGCACGGCTCCGACAGCCCGGAAAACGCGGCGAAGGAAATCGCGCTGTGCTTCGACGGCTCGGAGATCGTGGGCTGAGGCGAAACCGCGTATGAGCGAACAGCAACAGGGGGCAATGGCATGAGCACGCAGGCGCAGCCGCGCAACGCTGCCCACACCATGAAAGCCGTCATCGCCGGCATTGCGGCGATGGCCTTCGTGGTGACCATCTCCAACGTGCTGGTGCAGTATCCGGTGCACCTGACAATCGGCACGCTGAACCTGGCCGACCTGTTTACCTGGGCCGCCTTCACCTATCCGGCGAGCTTTCTCGTCACCGACCTGGTGAACCGGTTCTTCGGCCCGAAGGCGGCGCGCAAGGTGGTTTATGCGGGTTTCGCGCTGGCGGTGGCCCTGTCCATCTGGTTCGCCAACCCGCGCATCGCCATTGCCTCGGGCTCCGCCTTCCTGGTGGCGCAGCTGCTGGACGTGGCGGTGTTCAACCGGCTGCGGCGCAACCCGCGCTGGTGGGTGCCGCCCATCGCTTCCTCCATCATCGGTTCGGCGGTGGACACGGTGGTGTTCTTCTCGCTGGCATTCGCCGCCATGTTGGCCATGCTGGGGCCGAATGTGCCGTTCGCCATCGAAACCGCGCCGCTGTTCGGCCTGCTCGGCATCGAGGCGCCGCGGTGGGTGAGCTGGGCGCTGGCGGATTTCGGCATGAAGATCCTCATGGCCACGGTGCTGCTGGCGCCTTACGGCCTGCTGCGCGCGGTGTTCATCCGCTTGCTGGGGTGGAAGGAAAACGCCACGCCGGCCAGCGCCTGAGATTTGGCCGGGAACGCGAGAACGCGACGGCCCGCTTCAACCGAAGCGGGCCGTTTCCATTCTGCGGCAGAATCTGTGGTAATCCTGCAACATTCGCATATCAGCATAAGATGATATTCACCGTTCCCCTTTCGAGTCCCATTTTCGCCATCTTTACCCCATTCCTGCACGCGCATCGCAAGCACACCGGCCCGCGCCAACCCGGCGCGCCCGATGCCGGCTGACGCTTGCAACGGAATCGTTTCATCTGACAGGAGGCTCTCGAATGCGAAACTTCATGCGCATGAGCGCCATCGCGGCGCTCGTGTCGACGTTGCTGCTGTTGCCTGCCGCGCAGGCGCAGGCCAGCACGTCCAATCCCAGGGTCAAATACAATTTCACTTCCGGCCGCTCGATCGTTGGTGCCAACATCACGCGCAACGTGGTGAAGACGGGTGTCGGCAAGCGCAGGGCCGTGCGCAGCGCCTACGGAAAAAGGCGCAGCGCACGGGCGCGTGGCCGGCGCGGCGCCGGCTATGCCGCCTGCCGTTCGGCGGCGCGCCGGTTCGGCGTTCCCATGTCCACGGCACTGGCCGTGTGCCGGCTGGAAAGCGGCTTTCGCTGCTCCGCCGTGGGTCGCGCCGGCGAGCTGGGGCTGTTGCAGATCAAGCTGGCCACCGCGCGGGCGCTGGGCTATCGCGGTTCGCGCCGCGGGCTGCTCAACTGCTCCACCGGCGCCTACTGGGGCATGAAGCATCTGGCCATGGCCATTCGCCGCGGTGGCGTGTGGAAGCACAATGCCGGGCTGTATGCTAAGCGACCGAACGCCATGGCGCGCAAATACGCGCGCAAGGTGGCGGCGCTGCGCCGGCATTATCGCTGAGACACCAACGCGCCGGCGGCGGCCGGACACAGGAGAACGGAAAAGCGGCTCCCTGCGAGCCGCTTTTTCCTTGCGTTCAGATGATTGTGGCATGAGCTGCCAGCTTTCGCCGGCATGACGAGTTTGCCACGGGGTCAGATGGAGAAGCTCACGCCGCAGCCGCAGGAACTGGTGGCATTGGGGTTGTTGACCACGAAGCGGCGCGCGGCGAGCGTGTCCTCGAAGTCGATCTCACTGCCCAGCAGGAAAGGCAGGCTCTCGGTATCGACAACCATCTTCGCACCGTGGACCTCGATCACCTCGTCGCCCGGTTCCGGCCCTTCCACGATATCGAACTGATACTGGAAGCCGGAGCATCCGCCGCCCACCACGGCCACGCGCAGGGCCGTCTTGCCCGGCTCCTCGGCCAGTATTTCCCTGATGCGGCTGGCGGCGGCCTCGGTCAGCGTTATATTCACGCTCATGATGAATGATTCCCTTCGGCTGATACCGCCCACCGCCCCGCGCCCCCGCCCAACCCCCTATATCGCGGGCGTGAGGGGCCGGGCGGGGGCGCGGGGCGTTGATTCCACTCCGAATGTCGGCATGAACGACGCGGGGGTCAAGCCCCTGTGCTGCCGGTG
>JALUAB010000076.1 GCA_027051195.1 Hyphomicrobiales bacterium | reverse complement strand
GCATCTACCATTTTCTGCGTTCGCCCGCCGGCGTCATAGATGAGGACTGGCTGGCGAAGCAGGTGGCCCGCTGCGACCGCACCGACGGCGACATTGACACCTTGTCAAATCGCATCGCCCATGTGAGAACGTGGACGTTCGTGGCCAATCGCGGGCGTTGGCTGAAGGACGCCACCCACTGGCGCGAACGCACGCGGGAGGTGGAAGACAGGCTCTCGGATGCCCTGCACGAGCGCCTGACGAATCGATTCATCGACCGCCACACATCCGTGCTGCTGAAGAAACTGCGGGAAAGGGACGTGCTGATGTCGAGCGTGGACGACGAGGGCAACGTGGAGGTGGAAGGCGCGCACGTGGGACGCATCGAGGGCCTGCGCTTCGTGCCCGACGGTGCGGCGCAATCCGGCGAGCACGCGAAGGCCTGGAACGCCGCGGCGCAGAAGGCCGTGGCGCGCGAGCTTTCCGACCGTGCGCAGGCCATCATGGCCGCGCCGGACGGCGACTTCACGCTCGACGCCACCGGCCGTGTGTTGTGGAAGGAGCACGCCATCGGCCGGCTGAAGCCCGGCGCGGAGATCCTGCGCCCGCAGGCGGAGGTGCTGGCCGATGAGGCGCTGGCCGGCGCAGAACGCGACATGGTGCAGAAACGGCTGGAAAAGTTTGTCTCCCGCCACTTGCAGGAGCTGCTGAAACCCCTGTTCGAATTGTCTGACGACAACGAGGAAGAAATAAGAGGCCTTGCCCGCGGCCTGGCATTCCGGCTGGTGGAAGCGCTGGGCGTGCTGCCGCGCGAGGAAATGGCCGAAGAGGTGAAGCAGCTGGACCAGGACATGCGCGCCCCCTTGAGAAAGCACGGCGTGCGCTTCGGCGCCTATCACATCTTCATTCCTGCGCTGCTCAAGCCCGCACCCACGCAGTTGCGCCTGCTGCTGTGGAAGCTCTGGCGCGAGCGGCAGGGAGATGAGCTTGACGATCTGCCACCGCCGCCCGCCAATGGCCTCACCTCCGTGCCTGTGGATGCCGGCTGGCCGGAAGGCTTCGCGCTGGTGGCGGGTTACCGCCCCTGCGGCCGTCGCGCCGTGCGCGTGGACATGCTGGAGAGGCTGGGCGATATGATACGCGACCGCGTGTTCTGGAAGCCGCGCTTCACCGGCGAGGAACGCCCTGAAGGCTCCGTCGAGGGCGGCGGCTTCACCGTGATTCCGGACATGATGTCACTGGTGGGATGCTCCGGCGGGGACTTCGCCGCCGTGCTGGAAACACTGGGCTACCGCCCAGAGCACCGCAAGGTGAAGATGGAGAAACCCGCGAAGGCCGGCACCGGGGAAAAAACCGCCAAGGATGCGGCTGCCGAGGAAAGGGCCGAAGCAACGGGAGCCGCCGAGGCGGAACCGGCGAGCGAAGAGAAGCCTGCTGCCGAACCCGCTGAACAGACGGAGGCTGCCACACCGGAAGCGTCAGAGGCGAAAGAAGCCGAGCCCGAACAGGCCGAACCGGAGGAAGTGGAAATCGTCGTCTGGTGGCCGGACGGCACCGGCCCCTTCCGCAAGCGCAAGAAGGGCGCGATGAAAGGCAGGCGCGGCCCGAAGCCCGGCAAGGACGCCGCAGCCAAGGGTGGCCGGCCGCCGCGCAAGGCGAAGGCCGCGCCGCGCGGCAAGCCGCGCAAGGAGCGCGAGCCGGATCCGGATTCCCCCTTCGCTGTGCTGGCGAAACTCAAGCAGCAGGACTGACCGCCAACGGACATGCCCAAACGCCGTCGGTCCAGCGCAGCCCCCGTTCAGGTCGATGAATCGGCCCGGCCTGGCATGCGCGTGGACAGGTGGCTCTTCTGCGCCCGGGTAACGAAAACCCGCTCGGAAGCCGCCCGGCTGGTGGAAGCCGGCGCGGTGCGCATCAACCGGGTGAAGGTGAGAAAGCCCGCCACACCGGTGCACGTCGGCGACGTCATCACGCTGGTGCGGCACGAACGGGTGCGCGTCGTACGCATCCTCGCCCTCACCGACCGCCGCGTCTCCCCCAGCTTCACCTCTTCCTTGCTGGAGGACCTCTGAAATTCACCCACCCGCCACCGGCGGCCACACAGCCAGCGCCTGCCCTTCTTCCAACCGCACGTTCTCCAGCGCATCCGCCTGCACGAAGCGGCCGTCCACCAGCACCAGGTGAACCTCCTCCCGCGGCACGCCGAACCGGCGCAGCACATCCGCCACGCTGGCGCCCTCCGGCACCTCCACCACCGCCTCGTTGTGTGCCGAGCGGCCCGTTGGCAGGTATTTCTCCAGCGTCGCGAACAGTTTCAGCGTAATGCGCATGGCGAAACTCTCACTTCTTCCCGTCACCATCAGCGGCGCCGCCCTGGCCCGTCAGCGCTGCCAGCCAGTCGGCGCGCTCCTCGGTCATGCGCAACAGGCAGAACGTCTCCTCCACAGCCGCGCCGCTGCCCGCCGGCTCCGGACCATGCTCGTAGGCACACTGCGCGTCGCGAAAGGCGATCCACACCCGTTGCGCCTTGCGCAGCAATGCCCGGCCGGCCTTGTCTTCCGCTGCCAGCGCCTTCTTCCACAGCCGGTTCAGCCGCGCGTCCTCTTCATCCAGCTTCTTGCCGAGGCAGATGAGCAGGTCCTGCGTGGCGAGATCGTCGCGGCACACTGCTGCCCCGCCGCCCGCCTCCGCCGGCGCCACGAAGGCGAACGCCGCCAGCGTCGCTATGATGATCCCTCTCGGTGCCATGCGCCCTCTTCTCACTGCGCCTGCACGATCTTCAGCGCCAGCCACGGCATCATGTTGAACACGTAGATATACAGTTCATAGCGCATCAGCCAGCGCAGATATTCCTCGTCCGCGGCAGTGGCGTCCACCGGAATGAAATATCGCACGAGAGCGGTTATCCACGGCCTTCCCAGCCATACGAAAAGCCAGGCCAGCCCCAGGAAGACGATATTCAGCACCGTCATCCAGCCGAAGAACGCGGCCAGTTGGTCGATGGTCATGGCGTATCTCCCCGTAGCGCGTTTTCCTGCCTCTTATGGGGATATGGCCACGACCACGCCTGAATTCACGCCTCTCGCGTCAGATCGACATAGGCCTCCGCCACCCTCTCCGGGTGGGCGATGAGCTTGCGCTTCCATTCCCTCAGCGGAATGCGGCTCTGGATCAGCCCGCGTAAAACGCCGACCATGTTCACGTGCCCCGCCGTCTGCGCGCCGATGAGCACGTCACCGGCGAACTCCAACCGGATATAGCGCCATTCGTCCTCGTTCTTGAGGATGCCGAAGTCCTCCCCGGCGCCTTCGTGCTTGCCGAAGGAGGTGGTGATCAGCCCCGCCGTGTCCAGCACGTTCATGGGCAGCGCGCAGTGATACTCCGCCTCATGCCCCGCCATGTTCTTCGCGGCAATGGCCGCCTGCTCCACCGCCACCGGCTGAATGGCCAGGGTCGAGAAATCGCCGGTGGAGAAATCGCACCCCTCGGCGCAGTCGCCCGCCGCATACACGTCCGGCAGCGATGTTTCCATACGCGCGTTCACGATCACCCCGGCACGCTTCTCCACGCCGGTGCCGTCCATGAACTCGATGTTGGGCGTAACGCCCGTGGCCACCACCAGCAGGTCCGCCGGCAACACTTCGCCGGAGGAGACGGTCACGCGCAGCTTGTCCCCGGCATCCTCCACCGCCTCCACCGCCGTGGAGGTCATCACCGTCACCCCCTGCCGCTCCGTCCAGCGCTTCAGCATGCCGCCCGCCGTTTCGTCCAGCATGCGCGGCACCATGCGATCTTCCACCTCCACCACGGTCAGCTTCACCCCGCGGCGGATGAGTGACTCGAGGATGATACAGCCGATGAAGCCCGCGCCCATCAGCACCACGTCAGAGCCGGGCTGCGCATGCTCCATGATCGCCCGCGCGTCCTCCAGCGTCCAGCAGTGGCGCACGCGCGGGCCATCCAGCCCCGGCACCGGCGGCTTGAT
>JALUAB010000075.1 GCA_027051195.1 Hyphomicrobiales bacterium | reverse complement strand
AGCACGTCTTCCATCAACACGCCGTCGGCGGTGAATTCCGGCACGCCCTCGGTGATCAGCTGCACCGGCCCACGTATGTTTCCCTTGGCGTCCAGCACCACGGAAAGGGCCACCATGCCCACCCAGGAAAGCTTGCGGCGCTGTCTGGTGGGGCCGTTTTCTCCCGGCGTGACGAGCCGGCCGTCAACATGCCATTGCCCGGCGTGCACTTCCGCCAGCACCTCCGCCGGGCCGGGTGCCAGGCGCAGCAATTCACCGTCCGCCATCAGCGCCGTTTCCGGGATGCCGTGCGCCTGCGCCAGCTTGCGCTGCGCGCACATGTGCAGGAATTCGCCATGCATCGGCACCAGCCGCTTCGGCCGCACCAGGTCGTAGAGTTCCTTCAGCTCCTCCTGGCGCGGGTGGCCGGAGGCATGCACCATCGTTTCCGGGGTGTTGGTGACGACTTCCACGCCCAGCATGGCCAGCCGGTTGATGACGGAGAATACCGCTTTCTCGTTGCCCGGAATGGTGAAGGAGGAAAAGATCACCCGGTCGCCCTCCTCCAGCGCGATGTGACGGTGCCTGTCCTCGGCAATGCGCGAGAGAGCGGCATTGGGCTCGCCCTGGCTGCCGGAGCACAGGAGCAGCACCTTCTCCCGCGGCAGGAAGCCGAACATCTCCTCCTTGTGGAAGCGCTGCGGGTGGCGCAGAAGACCCATTTCGCAGGCGATGTCGATGACCCGGCGCATGGCGTAGCCGGCCACCACCACCTCGCGGCCGGCCTCCCAGGCTGCCTCGGCCACCGCCTTGATGCGCGCCACGTGAGAGGAAAAGGTGGTCACCGCCACGCGATTGGGCGATTCGGCTATGATGCGACGCAGATGCTCCGCCACCTCCGTTTCCGACGGCGAGCGGCCGGGGCGTATGGCGTTGGTGGAATCGCACACCAGCGCCTCCACACCCGCGTCGCCGAGGCGGCGGAAGCGGTCGTGGGAGAATTCCGGGGGAATGGTGGGCGCGCGGTCGATCTTGAAATCGCCGGTGTGGACGACGGTGCCGGCGGGAGTGAAAAAGGCGAGCGCGTTGGGCTCCGGCAGGGAATGGGTGACGGGAATGTATTCCACGCCGATCTCGCCGAATTGCAGGCGCTCGCCGGGCCTGACCTCGCGCAGCTCCACCCGCTCCAGCAGGCCGAATTCCTCCAGCCGCCGCGCGATGAGCATGAGGGCGAAGCGCGTACCGTAAACCGGCACCCCCAGCCGCGCGGCCAGCCATGGCACGGCGCCGATATGGTCCTCGTGCGCGTGGGTGATGAGAATGGCCTTCAGATCCTCGCGCCGTTCCTCGACGAAGCCGATGTCCGGCAGGATGATTTCCACCCCCGGGGTGGCGGGGTCCCCGAACATGACGCCGCAGTCCACCATCAGCCATTGGCGGGAGAGCCCCCTGCCCCATCCGTAGAGATAGAGGTTCATGCCTATTTCGCCGGAGCCACCAAGTGGCAGTATGGCGAAGTCCGCTTCCCCCTGGCCGCTCATGCGCCGTTTCCCCGGTGTCGGTTGCCGATGATCGAACCGCCCGTGTGTCCGCTCGCCCTTCCGTGCGGGCGGGTGATTGCCAGCTGCCCCCCGCCGGGTGCCGGCCACGGACCGTGTAAATCACATTCACCGCGTGGCGGCAAATCCGCCGCGGCCAGGCCCCTTCCGGCGCGTCAGCCGCCGTTGACGAGATTGTTGCTGCGGCGTCTTTTCGGGGTGGTCTGCCCACGGCGGCGGGGGGTGCCGTCCGGGTTCACGTTCTGCCCGCCCAGGTGGAAGAGCTGTCGGAACACGCCGGGGGCGACGGTGGAGAGCGGATTGACCAGGAACTTCGGCTTGCTCATGGTGCCTTTCAGCGCGTAGGTCATGCCGAAGATGCCCTCGCCGCGGCCGCCCGTGAGCAGCGCGCCGAGCACGGGGATCTTGCCAAGGGCGGCATTGAGTGCGTAGGCGGGAATGATGACGCCGCCGATGTCCATGGCGCCGTCGGAGCGGCGGATCATGCCATTGGCAGTGGCGCCGATCTCCGGACTGCGGATGATGGCGTCGCCAATGCGGATGAACCGGCTGTCGGTGGAAAAGGGCAGCACCAGTTTCTTGAACCGTGGCACGCGGCGTGGCCCGCGGTTGCCCTTTCCGCCCTTGCGAAGGCGCTCCAAACGTTCGTCTCCGCGCACGGCGAAACGGCGGATCTCCAGAAGCCCGCGGCGGACTCCGCCGGCATCGCCTCCCTCCAGCAGGGCGGTGAATTCTGCCCGACCGCCGACCATGCGCGAATACAGGCCGGACGCCCGCAACAGGGCGCCGGCATCGGTGGTGGTGATGCGCAGACGACGCAGGCCGGTGGTGGCGGGCTTCAGATCCAGCCGCACCGGCGCGTCGGAGGAGGCGAAGCGCCCGGCCAGTTCAGCCTGCCGCACCAGGCCGTCGCGCATGTGCACACTGCCGCGCACGTCGCGGATCCATTCCCCGCGCAGCGTCAGCACGCGGCTGATATTCACGCGCACGCGCACGTCCCTGAGGCTGCGGTCTATCTCGCGACGCGTGGCGAACAGGCGCCGGATGAGAGGCCTGGCATCGAAGGACGGACCAGCGGCGACGACATCCAGCCGGTCGCGCGCCCTTTCCACGCCGAGGGCGAGCCGGTTGTCGGAATCAAGCTCGAAGCGGGAGAAGGTGGCGTCGCGGAAGACACCGCCGCGGCCGAGATTGACCTTGCCCTGCAGATGAAGGCCGCCGGGGCCGCTGAGCTTCAGGCGACGGATGGCGATGGCGCGCACCTCGTCGCGCGCATCCAGAGAGAGGTTGACGACGAAGGAGGCCTTCGTGCCCTTGCGCGGCGGTCGATGCCAGCCGATGGCGGGCAGACCGAAGGCCACCGCATCCAGCCGCGCACTCACCTCTGCGCTTTCCATGCCGCGCTTCGAATAGACGACGGTGGCATCCAGGGGTATCGGGCCACTCAACCAGGGCGAGAGGTCGATTCCCAGACGGCGACGGGTGGCGTCGTCCAGCCGCGCCTGCAGGCGCACGCGGTTACGCCCCTTACTCTCCCGCAGATCGCGTTGCCAGGAAAAGCGCACGGGAACGTCCAGAAGACTGCCCCTGCCCCGGGCCTGCAGCATGGAGCCATGAAAGGTTATGCCGACCTCGGCGCGCGTCATCACCAGGTTCTTCACCAGTCCCGCGATGCGCGCCTTGCGCACTGTGGCAACAGCCTTTTCCACCTTCACGTCGCGGCCGGTCATGTTGCGCGACAGCGGCATGGAAAGTTCCACCTTCACCTCCGCGTCGCCCGAGAGCATGTCCTTCGGCACGCCCGCAGCGCTGGCCAGCCGCAGCGGTGGCAGATCGGCCAGTTCCAGAAAGGCACCGGCGCGGCCGCGCGCGGTGAAGCGTATTCTGCCGGGCGATACCCGGGCGGCGAGATCGCGGGCGGTCATTTCTCCGGCGGCCAGCGTGAGCGCGCGGCCGGACGGCAGCCTGGACACACCACGGGTCAGCCGGATGCGAAAGACATTGCCGTTGAGACTGCCCTCACCGGCGGCATCGGCTATGGCGGGCCAGCCATCGACGTGCGTGAAGCGCACGCCACGAACATCGAATCGCACGTCCGCCACCTTTTCCGGCATCGGGCGATCCTCCCGGATGGCGGCACGCAGCACGGCGGCGGGAATGGCCAGGCGGAAGGTCGCCTTCGGGATGGTTCCAGCCCGCACGTTCTCGCGCAGCCACTTGCGGGCGCCGGCACCTACGGCGGGCGGCCAGAGTTCGCGCAACAGACGGTGCGAAATGGCGCGGGCGCGGCCGGAGACGTATATGCCCATACCCGCGTTCTCGGCCCGCAACACGCCGCGCAAGCGGATGGCGCCGTCATCAATGCCGAAAAACTGCAAATCGTCGATATCCAGCCGCGGATTGTCCGGCCACGCCCTGCCCCGCAGGCGCACCTTGCGCACCAGCATCGGA
>JALUAB010000074.1 GCA_027051195.1 Hyphomicrobiales bacterium | reverse complement strand
GGGCGCGCTGTGCCAGCCTGCGGGAACTCTTCCCGCGGGAGTTTGCGATGGACGCTTGGCTGAACGAACACCGCATCCGCATCGGCACCTCCGGCTGGGCCGGCAATGGATGGCGCAAGCTGTTCTACCCGCCCGCGCTACCGGAGGAGGACTGGCTTGAGCATTACGCGCAGCGCTTCGACACCGTGGAGCTGACAGCCACCTGCTACCGCCTGCCGGAGGAGGAGATGTTTCTGCGCTGGCGCGATGCCGTGCCGGACGGCTTCCTGTACAGCGTCAAGGCCCCGCACCGCATCTGCCGCCGCAAGCGCCTGCGCAACTGCTTCATCGACATGATGCACTTCTTCCTGCGCATCGAGCTGCTGGATGACCGGCTGGGTCCCGTTGTCTGGCAACTGCCCCCCACGCTCAAGCGCGACGAGGAGGCTCTGGCGGATTTCCTGCCTCGCCTGCCGCAGGACATGGTGCACGTCATGGAATTCCGCCATGCCAGCTGGCATTCCGCGCGGGTGCGCGACATGCTGGCGGAACACGGCGTCAGCATGGCCTTTCACGACTACGATGGCCGCCGCACGCCGTGGTGGGTCACAGGCCCGGTGGTGTTCTTCCGTCTCAACGGCATGCAGGCGCAGAAGCGCTGTTATGGCCTCGCCGGGCTGGAGCCGTTCGTCGAGGACATGGAGCGCGCCATGGAGGAGGATGGCCGCCCGGTGTTCGTGAGCTTCGGTGACGACGCCGAGGGCTGCGCCGTGCGCGATGCTTCCATATTGCAGCATCTGGCCGGCCTGCCGCCCGCCATGCCGGAAGTGGTGGCCGAGGCCGAGCGTGAACGCACCGCCATTCCGCTGGCTATTGCCGGGGAAGACTGAAGCCGGGCACATGGCCAGACCGCCGCATTTTTTCACCACCCGGTTTGCGCGGCAGCCGCGGAGCGGGCATATCTTTCCGCACGCAAGACCGGTTCCGGAAAGAGGGAGGGCACGCCACATGCAGGCGCGCGAGGAGCACCCGTTCGCGAAATTCGTCGCCATCCTGGGGCGCGGCAAGACCAAGCAGCGGCACCTGACCTTCGACGAAGCGCGGGAGAGCATGGCCATGATCCTGCGCCGCGAGACGCTGCCGGAACAGACCGGCGCCTTCCTCATGCTGCTGCGGCTGAAGGAGGAAAGCCCGGACGAAATCGCCGGCTTCGCCCGGGCCGTGTGTGATGTCATCCGCAAGGAGGTGCCGCAGGACGCCCCGCGGCCCGAGTTCGACGTGCCCTCCTACGCCGGCAAGCGCAAGCAGCTCCCCTGGTACCTGCTGGCCGCCTTCACCCTGGCCGGGCAGGGGCGCAAGGTGTGCATGCACGGCGCGGAGGGCCACACGGCGGGCCGCCTTTACATCGGCGAGGCGCTGGCTGCGCTGGGCAGGCAGATGGCCGGAAGCTGGGACGACGCCGCCCGCCAGCTGGAGCGTGATGATTTCACCTACATCCCGCTTTCCGTGCTCCAGCCGCGGCTGGACGAGCTGATCAACCTCAAGCCCATCCTCGGCCTGCGATCGCCGGTGAACACGTTCCCCCGCCTCATCAACCCGCTGAACGCCCCGGTGATGGTCAACGGCATCTTTCACCGTGGCTTCCTGGAGACGCACACCGGCGCCGCCATGCAGTTGGGGCAGGAGCGCTTCTGCGTCTTCCGCGGCGAGGGCGGCGAGCCAGAGCGCCGCGTGGGCAAGACCTGCGAGGTGGCCTACGTGATGGACGGCGCGGAGTTCCGTGAGCGCTGGCCGGCGATGGTGGAGGAGCCGCGGGTGCCGGTGGAGGAAGGCGCGCTGGATGCCCGCCTGCTGGGTGCGGTGTGGCGCGGCGAGGCCCGGCACGCGTATGGCGAGGCCGCCGTCATCGGCACGCTGGCGGTGTGGCTGCGCACGGCTGGTGATGCGGCGAGCATGGAGGAAGCCGAGGCGCTGGCCCGCGACATGTGGCAGGCCCGCCCGCGCCAGCTGCTGGCAGCGTGACGGGTGCCCACAGGCACGCGACCCTCAGGCGGACCTTTCCCCACCGCCGTTGGCACTGCTTTCTGCCGCCGGCAGGTGAACGGTCACCGCAAGGCCGCCCAGCGCGCTCTCGCCCAGCGTTAACCGGCCGCCGTAGGCCTCCACGATTTCCTGCACGATGGAAAGGCCGATGCCGGAGCCGGGCACGTTCTGGTCCAGCCGCACGCCCCGCTGCAGGATGCGTTCCCGTTCGTGCGCCGGCACGCCGGGGCCGTCGTCCTCCACGGTCAGTGCGACGTCGCCATCGTCGATGACAGCCCGCACCCGCACCTGTTGCCTTGCCCACTTGGCAGCGTTGTCCATGAGGTTGCCCAGCAGCTCCAGCAGGTCGCCCTCCTCCATGCGCACTTGCAACGCAGGCGAAACATCCGTTTCCCACCTCAGCCGGTCGTTGCCCTGAAGCCGCCGCACCGTCTTGAGCAACCGCCGCACCGCCGGTTCCAGCGGCGTGGCAGCCTGCGTGCCGCGCCCGCCGCGCACGCGCGCACGGCTCAGCTCGTGTTCCACCTGCCGGCGCAGCAGCATCACCTGTTCCAGCACCGCTCGCGCCTCCCTCTCGCGGCCCGCATCCACCAGGTCGCGCGCCACCGCTGTCAGTGCCGCCAGCGGCGTTTTCAGCCCGTGCGCCAGGTTGCCGGCCCGCGCGCGGGCTTGTTCCATGTGCCGCCGCTGCTGCGCCAGCAGCACGTTCAGCTCCTCCACCAGCGCGTCGATTTCCGCCGCCGCCGGAGCGTCCAGTCGGTTGCGGCGCCCGTGGCGGATCTCCGCCACCTGCCGGCGCAAGGCGGCGAGCGGCTTCAGCCCCAGCCATGCCTGCGCCGTCAGCGCCAGCAGCAGCACTCCCGCCAGCAAGCCCAGCGATATGAAAAGCTCGCGGTTGAAGGACGCCGCCGCCCGTTCCATCTCCGCCATGTCCCGCGCCACCAGAAAAACCAGGGGCACATCGCCGGGGGCATTGCCATTACCGGCATGCGCCTTGCCGCTCAGCATGCTGGCGGGCACGCTCACGCGCCGCGCCAGCACCAGCAGCCGCTCTCCCGCCGGGCCAGCAGTCTCGAACCACGTTGCGCCACTGTTCGGTGACTGCTGCGACGGCGCGGGCAGGGTAGCGTCCCACAGCGAACGCGAGCGTGCTAGCACGTGCCCATCCGCGTCGTTCACCTGCCAGTAGCGGCCGCTCAGCGGGCGCATGAAGCGCGGGTCGGGCAGCAGCGCGTTGGTGCCAAGCGACCCGTCCGCCCGGCGTTGCAGGGCGACGATGAGCTGTTCCTGATACATCTCCAGCTCCGCCCGGGCGCTGCGCTCCACGTGCTGCCGGAACATGGCGGAAAGCTGCATGGCGAACAGCGCCAGCCCCGCCGCCAGCACCAGCGCCGCAAGCAGCACCAGCCGCCCCTTCAGCGAGGCGGGGCCGGCGAGAAGTGGCCAGCCGACGCGACGGCGCATGTCATCTTTCCCGGTCATCAGCTGCCAGGAAATAGCCGTGGCCCCGGCGGTTGCGCAGAATGTGCGCGCCAACCTTGCGCCGCAGGCGCGTGACCAGGGCGTCCAGCGCGTTGAGGTCGCGTTCCGCCTCGCCACCATAGATGTGCTCCAGCAGTTCCGTGCGCGATGCCGGTTCGCCGCGTTTGTGGGCGAGGTAGTTGAGCAGCCGGAACTCCAGCGGCGTGAGCGGCACGGATGTGCCATCCAGCAGCGCCTGGGCGTGTCGGGTGTCTATCTCCAGCCGCCCGATGCGCAGGCGGGAACTGCTGAGCCCCTTGTGGCGGCGGATAATGGCACGCAGTCTTGCCAGTAGCTCGGCCATCTCGAACGGCTTGGCGAGATAATCGTCTGCTCCGGCGTCTATGCCTTCCACCTTGTCCTGCCAGGTGTCCCGCGCGGTGAGCACCAGTACCGGAAAGTCCCGACCTTCCTCCCGCCAGTTGCGCAATACCGTCAGCCCGTCCAGCTCCGGCAGGCCGA
>JALUAB010000073.1 GCA_027051195.1 Hyphomicrobiales bacterium | reverse complement strand
CGCGCCGAGAACGGTGAACAGTTCCTCGCCCGCGTGCGCCACGAGCTGGGCCTGTCGCTGGAGGTCATCGACGCCGAGACGGAAGCCCGGCTGGCGGTGATGGGCGCCTGTCCGCTCATCGACAGGGAGGCCCGCCACGTGCTGGTTTTCGACATAGGCGGCGGATCCACCGAGCTTCTGTGGGTGGAACGGCATGACGACGGCGCCCGCACCGTGCGCGACTGGATGTCCCTGCCGGAAGGCGTGGTGACGCTGTCCGAACGGTTCGGCGGCGAGGAGGTGAGTCCCGAGGCCTATGCGGCCATGCGCGCGCATGTTCGTGGCCGCCTTGCCGATTTCGGTGCCCGCTTGCGCGCGCATGGCCTGCCACCGCAACCCTGCCATCTGCTGGGCACCTCCGGCACTGTCACCACCATCACCGGCGTCGCCCTGGGGCTTGCGCGCTATGACCGCGGCCGCGTGGATGGCAGTTGGCTTTCCCGGACGCAGGTGCACGAGATTTCAGCGCGCCTGCGCGCCATGTCGCTGGCCGAGCGCCGCGCCGAGGGCTGCATCGGCGCGGATCGCGCTGATCTGGTGGTCGCCGGCTGCGCCATTCTGGAGGAGATCATCGCCACCTGGCCGGTGGAGCGCATCCGTGTGGCCGACCGCGGCCTGCGCGAGGGAATGCTCACCCGCTTGATGGAGGAGGACGGCCATGCCGGGCCCGCGCAGACCTGAGGGCTTCCGCCGTTCGCGCAACGATTCCGGGCGCGGCCGCTCGCGCCGGCTCAAGGAGCGGCTCAGGAAGAAGCGCGGCCGCACCACCCAGCAGGCCCGCTGGCTGGAACGCCAGCTCAACGACCCTTTCGTGCAGCTGGCGAAGGAAAGGGGATACCGCTCCCGCGCCGCCTTCAAGCTCATCGGCATCGATGACGAGTTCCGCATCCTGCGGCCCGGCCTGAAGGTGGTGGATCTGGGCGCCGCGCCGGGTGGCTGGTCGCAGGTGGCGGCCGAGCGCGTGCGCGCGGCGGAGGAAGGCGGGGGCAGGGTGGTGGCCATAGACCTGCACGGCATGGAGCCCATCCCTGGCGTCGTCATCCTGCACAAGGACTTCTACGACGAGGACGCGCCCGCGGCCCTCATGCGCGCCCTGGGCGACGACAAGGCGGACGTGGTGCTCTCCGACATGGCGGCGCACGCCACCGGCCACCGGCAGACGGATCATCTGCGAGTCATGGCGCTGGCTGAGGCCGCGGCCGATTTCGCCCGGGAAGTGCTGCGCCCGGGCGGCGCTTTCGTCGCCAAGGTGCTGCGCGGTGGCACGGAAAACGAGCTGCTGCATGCGCTCAAGCGAGATTTCGCCAAGGTGCGCCACTTCAAGCCCGCCGCCTCCCGCCCCGATTCCGCCGAGCTGTTCGTGGTGGCCACCGGCTTTCGCGACATGCGCGACGATGCCGCCGGCTGATGCTCCGGCCGGGCGCCGCACGAGGCTGTGCGCAACCATGTCTTTACGCTTTATCGGCGACGACGGACATGCTATCGGGAATCGCCAACCGGAGTTCCGCGCAATTCCCCATGACTGGCGAGGTTGGCATGAAAGGCCCGTTCGATTTTCCCGAGTATCTCACTTTCGACGACGTGTTGCTCAAGCCCCGCGAGAGCAGCGTGCTGCCCAACCAGACGGACGTTGCCACCCGTTTCACCCGCAACATTCCGCTTTCCATCCCCATCGTCTCCGCCGCCATGGATACGGTGACGGAGGCGCGCATGGCCATCGCCATGGCCCAGGCCGGCGGCATCGGCGTAGTCCATCGCAATCTGACTCCGGAGGAGCAGGCGGCCGAGGTGGAGCGCGTGAAGCGCTTCGAGGCCGGCATGGTCATCAACCCTGTCACCATCACGCCGGACGCCACGCTGGCCGAGCTGATGGATCTCAAGCGCCGCCACAACATATCCGGCATTCCGGTGGTGGAGAGAGCGGGCGAGGGGCCGCAGAAACTCGTCGGCATCATCACCAACCGCGACGTGCGCTTCGAGACGGACATGGGCCGCAAGGTGGCCGAGCTGATGACCCCGCGCGAACAGGTGGTCACCGCTCCGCCCGACATCACCCCGGAGGAGGCGAAGCGCCTGTTGCAGGAAAAGCGCATCGAGAAGCTGGTGGTGGTGGACGAGGCCGACCGCGTCATCGGCCTCATCACCGTCACCGACATGGAAAAGGCCGAGCTGAATCCGCTGGCGGTGAAGGACGAGAAGGGCCGCCTGCGCGTGGCCGCCGCCATCTCCACCGGTGAGGACAGCTTCCGCCGCGCCGAACTGCTGGTGGAGAAAGAGGTGGACGTGTTGGTCATCGACACCGCGCACGGCCATTCGAAGGGCGTCATGGAGCAGGTGAAGCGCGTGAAGGACGCCTTCGGGGACAGGGTGGACGTGGTCGCCGGCAACGTGGCCACGAAGGAGGCGACGGAAGCGCTCATCGGGGCGGGGGTGGATGCGGTGAAGGTGGGCATTGGCCCCGGCTCCATCTGCACCACGCGCATCGTCGCCGGCGTCGGCGTGCCGCAGCTCTCCGCCGTGCTGGAATGCGCCGCCGCGGCGCGGCCGCACGACGTGCCCGTCATTGCAGATGGCGGCATCAAGTATTCCGGCGACATGGCCAAGGCGCTGGCCGCTGGCGCCGCCTCGGTAATGGTCGGCTCGCTGTTGGCCGGCACCGATGAAAGCCCCGGCGAGGTCTATCTGTATCAGGGCCGTTCCTACAAGGCCTACCGCGGCATGGGTTCCGTGGGCGCCATGGCCCGCGGCTCCGCCGACCGCTATTTCCAGGCCGAGGTGAAGGACGAGATGAAGTTCGTGCCGGAGGGCATCGAGGGCCAGGTGCCCTACAAGGGGCCGGTAGGCAACGTGCTGCATCAGCTGGTGGGCGGGCTCAGGGCGTCGATGGGCTACACGGGTGCCGCAACACTGCCGGAATTCGTGGAGCGCGCGCGCTTCGTGCGCATCACCGCCGCCGGCTTCGCGGAGAGCCACGTGCACGACGTGCAGATCACCCGCGAATCACCGAACTATCAACGGTAGGAACCGGGGGCAGAAAGAGAGAGTGCATATGCATTGTGCCTGCCTCTGCCATAGGCCGGGATCGCTCCGCGTCACCTGGTGGGTGGCGGAAGCGGCGCGATGGATTGCCCCGGGAGTTCCGCCATGAACCTGCCACGGCTAGTAGAGATAGAACCCGAAGAATTCGACGTGTTCCTGGATATCCGCTACGCCACTGCGGACAACATTGCGGGTGAACCCCTTTATGCCGCCCCCCGCTGCTTTCTGCGCCCAGAGGCTGCGAAAGCGCTGCGCCGCGCCGTGGGTATTGCCCGCGAGTTCGGCTTCCGACTCGTCATTTTTGATGGCTACCGGCCGCCACAGGTGCAGCGCAGGCTGTGGCAGGCCTGCCCGGATGTGCGATACGTGGTGCCGCCGGAAGTGGGTTCCATGCACACGCGCGGCGTGGCCGTTGACCTGACGCTAGCGGAAGAGGACGGAACGCGGCTGGACATGGGCACGGACTTCGACGACATGCGGCCGCTCGCCTGGCCGTCCTCCACCGACGTTGCGCACGAGACCCTGCGCAACCGCATGTGGCTGGCCGGCATCATGCATTCCGCCGGCTTTGTCGGCATTTCCACGGAATGGTGGCACTTCCAGCTGCCCGGAATCTGGCCCCTGCTGCCGCCGAAATGCCTGCCCGGCGGCGCCGCCGCTCTGCTGGGTGAAACCACCTGATTCTTGTGCTGAAGTCCCGCGCCCCATCATTCTTTCGTCACCCCGGCGAAAGCCGGGGCTCGTGCCATGGTCGCATGCGTGCACGTTGGACGCGTCATCCCGGCGAAAGCCGGGATCTCATTCCGCAAACGCATGTGGCTGTTGCCTAGGCTCAGGACCCATAAAAGGCGTGGATGCCAGCGGCATTTTCGCGAAATATCGCTGGCTTTTCGCCCGCAGGGAATAGCCGAAGCTATTTCCAAGGGTGAAAAGCCAGCGAGATGAAGCGAAAA
>JALUAB010000072.1 GCA_027051195.1 Hyphomicrobiales bacterium | reverse complement strand
GCGGAGAAGGAGGATGGCACGCCGGCGGGCGTGGTGGTGGCGGTGCACGACTTCGGCGCCGGCGACCTGCTGGAAATCCGCCCGGAAGGCACGCGCGAAACCTATTACCTGCCGTTCACGAAGGAAGCGGTGCCGGTGGTGGACATCGCCGGCGGTCGCATCGTCATCAACCCGCCGCCGGAACTGGAAGAAGACGCACTGAAGCGCCGCAATGGCGAAGGCAAGCACAAGCAGCGGCGGCGCAAAAGGAACGCGGCGAACCGCCAGAAACGGGCAAACCCCACCTCCCCTGGCGAATGAGAGAGCGCCATTGTCAATTCGCCCCGCGGGCAATAAAATACCACGTCCGCAATATCAGGCAGCCATCGGGGGCAACGGGGGTGAAGCAGTCCGACGTTTTCAGGGAACGACTCACGCTACTGAACGAATTCTACGGCATTCTCGGCGATCTCTCGGCATTGCTGGGCGGTGCATGGACGCTCAAGGAATGTGACGGCAGGGATCTGCCCGCGCGGGGCGTATATTTCTTCATGGAGCATGGCGAGTATCGCACCCATACCGGGCGTGGCCTGCGCGTGGTTCGTGTCGGCACACACGCCATTGCCAGAAACTCCCGCTCCACCTTGTGGAAACGGCTTGCGATCCATCGTGGTACGGTCAGGAACGGTGGCGGCAACCATCGCGGCTCCATCTTCCGGCTGCTGGTGGGCGAGGCCCTGCAGAACTTGCATGGATTGACGGTGCCCACGTGGGCAGAGGGTGGCACCGCCTCGCGAGAAGTGCGATCCGCGGAGCATGCGCTGGAAAAGCTGGTGAGCGTCACCATACGCCGCATGCCCTTCCTGTGGCTGGCGGTGCCGGATGAACCAGGGCCGGACAGTCTGCGCGCCTTCATCGAGAGCAATGCCATCGCCCTGCTCAGCAACTTTGAGCGGGATGCCATCGACCCGCCTTCCCGCGCCTGGCTGGGGCTGCACAGCGGGAGATACAAGGTGCGGCTCTCCGGCCTGTGGAACCAGAACCACGTGGACGGAACGTGCAACCCCTCCTTCCTCGATGAAATGGCGCGACTGGTGAACGCCATGAAACAAGCGGCCTGAGGCCAAGAAAGTCGGCATCCGGCATGCTGCCGGAAAACATCCGCAAGCGGTCACGCCAGATGATGGCGCCGGCCTTCCGGCCTGTTGGCCGCCGGACCCTGAGAATGGCTGCGTTTCGACGATCGGACGCATACCCGGCCACGCGCCGGCGCCCTTTCCGACGGTCCGGACCGGCATGAACCGGGATCATCCGCGGGCGCTGGATTTCATGGCGGGAAGGCTGACGCTGTGATACAGCTGGGGCGCCGGCCCCGCGCACGGCACGCCGACAGCTCCACAGGTAAAGGACGACCAATGCTGCAGCCCTTCACCGCCACGGTGCTCACGCTCTACCCGGAAATGTTTCCGGGGCCGCTGTGCCACGCGCTGGCGGGGCGGGCGCTGGAGAAGGACATCTGGCGCCTTGACGTGCGCAACATCCGCGACGCCGCCACCGACAGGCACCGCACGGTGGATGACACTCCGGCCGGGGGCGGGCCGGGCATGGTGATGAAGCCGGACGTGCTTGCGGCGGCCATAGACTCGGCCCTGATGCCGGAGGACAACCGCCCGCGCCTGCTGATGAGCCCGCGGGGCGAACCGTTGACGCAGAAGCTGGTGCGGGAGTTCGCGCGAGCGCCGGGACTGATCATCGTCTGCGGGCGGTTCGAGGGCGTGGACGAGCGCGTGATCGAAGGCCGGAACCTGCGCGAGATTTCCATCGGGGACTTCGTGCTCTCCGGCGGCGAGCCGGCGGCATTGTGCCTGCTGGACGCGGTGGTGCGGCTGTTGCCGGGGGTGATGGGCAAGCGGGAATCCGGCGACTGGGAAACCTTCGAACACGGACTGCTGGAATATCCGCAATATACCCGCCCGCGCGAATGGGAGGGGCGGGCGATTCCAGAGGTGCTGCTTTCCGGCAATCACGCTGAAATCGAACGCTGGCGGCGCGAACAGGCCGAGCGCATCACGCGCGAACGCCGGCCCGACCTGTGGGAGGCCTGCCGGCGCGGGAAAGACAAGAACGAGGCCTGAGTCCCCGCTCTCCCCTTCGGCCCCGACGTGAAAAAGGCCGGGACGATGCTCGTCCCGGCCGGAAATTCGATCGTGTGGCGGTGAATTCCATTCAGCCTGCGACGGCCTCGGCCTCTTCGCCTTCTTCCGCACGCTGCTCGGCCATGCGCTCGCGATCCTTCTTGCCCTTGGCTTCCGGGTCGCGATCCACCAGCTCGATAACGGCCATGGGGGCATTGTCGCCATGGCGGAAGCCGGCCTTCAGCACGCGGGTGTAACCGCCCGGGCGTTCGGCGTAGCGCGGACCCAGCACCTCGAAGAGCTTCTTCGCCGCGTCCTTCTTGTTCTGCAGCCGGGCGATGGCCAGGCGATAGTAGTGCAGGCGCTTGCCCTCGTCCTGGCCCTTCTTGGCCAGCGTGATGAGCCTGTCCATCACGCCGCGCAGCTCCTTGGCCTTGGGCAGCGTGGTGACGATTTGCTCATGCTCGATGAGGGATGCCGCCATGTTGGCGAACATGGCCCGGCGGTGCTCCCAGGTGCGGTTGAGCTTGCGGCCCTTCTTGCGGTGACGCATCGTTACAGCTCCTCAAGCGGCTTGTCAGTAGTTGTTCTCGTATTTCTTGGCCAGCTCCTCGATGTTCTCGGGCGGCCAGTTTGGCACCTCCATGCCGAGATGCAGGCCCATCTGCGCCAGCACCTCCTTGATCTCGTTCAAGGACTTGCGGCCGAAGTTCGGCGTACGCAGCATCTCGGCCTCGGTCTTCTGGATGAGATCGCCGATATAGACGATGTTGTCGTTCTTCAGGCAGTTGGCGGAGCGCACGGAGAGCTCCAGCTCGTCCACGCGCTTGAGCAACGCCGGATTGAAGGCCAGCTCCGGCTCCTGCTCCTCCTTCTGCTCGGTGGCCGGCTCCTCGAAGTTGATGAAGATCTGCAGCTGATCCTGCAGGATACGGGCGGCGTAGGCCACCGCGTCCTCCGGCGTCACGGAACCGTCGGTTTCCACCTTCATGGTGAGGCGGTCGTAGTTGAGCACCTGCCCCTCGCGGGTGTTCTCTACGGTGTAGGAAACACGACGCACCGGCGAATAGAGCGAATCGACCGGGATGAGGCCTATGGGCGCATCGGACGGCCGGTTCTGCTCGGCCGGGACGTAGCCCTTGCCGGTGTTGACCGTCAGCTCCATGCGCAGCTCCACGTCCTCGCCCAGGGTGCAGATGACGTGATCCTTGTTGAGCACCTCCACATCCGCCGTTTCCTCGATGTCACCGGCGGTGACCACGCCCGGCCCCTGCTTGTGCAGGCGCACCTTTCTGGGCCCGTCCGTATGCATGCGGAAGACGATATCCTTGACGTTCAGCACGATGTCGGTGACGTCCTCGCGCACGCCGGGAATGGAGGAAAACTCGTGCAGCACACCGTCGATATGGATGGAGGTGACGGCCGCACCCTGCAACGAGGAAAGCAGCACGCGGCGCAGGGCGTTGCCCAGCGTCATGCCGTAACCGCGCTCCAGCGGCTCGGCGACGATGGTGGCCTCACGCTCCGGCTCGCGCCCCGGCGTGACCTCCAGCTTGTTGGGCCTGATGAGCTCCTGCCAGTTCTTCTGGTTGATCTGCTGCGGCATGGTCTTCCTCGGAAATTCCTGCTGTTTTCCTCGCCTTCGACACCCCGCCCGCGGCGCGGGCGAAAGGGCGACGATCAGACGCGGCGCTTCTTGCGCGGACGGCAACCGTTGTGCGGGATGGGCGTCACGTCACGAATGACGGTGATCTGCAGTCCCGCAGCCTGCAGCGCGCGCAGCGCCGATTCGCGCCCCGATCCAGGGCCGGAGACGTTCACCTCGATAGTCTTCATGCCGTGCTCCAGCGCGCATTTCGCGGCGTCCTCCGCTGCCAGCTGCGCGGCATAGGGCGTGGACTTGCGCGAGCCCTTGAAGCCCATCTTGCCGGCGGAAGCCCAGCAGAGCGTGTTGCCCTGCGGGTCGGTTATGGTGATCATGGTGTTGTTGAAGGTGGCGTTCACATACACCACGCCTGCCGGCACCGTCCTGCGATCCTTGCGGCGCGTCCTCGTTGCTGCCTTCGCCATTGCTCTTCCCTGCTCGAATATGGTTCGCCGCGGCCGGGCGCGCAACGCACGGCGCGCCGGCACGGGGGGACATTATCACTTTTTCTTGCCCGCGATGGGCTTGGCCGGACCTTTGCGCGTGCGGGCGTTGGTGTGGGTGCGCTGGCCACGCACGGGCAGCCCACGACGATGACGCAGGCCGCGATAGCAGCCCAGGTCCATCAGCCGCTTGATGTTCATGGCCACCTGCCGGCGCAGATCGCCCTCCACGATATAATCGCGGTCGATGATCTCGCGGATGCGGATGACCTCCTGCTCGGAGAGCTCGTTCACGCGCTTGCTCTCGTCCACCCCGGCCTTTTCCAGGATCTCGCGCGCGAACTTCGGGCCTATGCCATGAATGTACTGCAGCGCGATGACCACGCGCTTGTCGGTCGGAATATTGACGCCTGCGATACGGGCCACGGTTCCTGCCTCTCGCTTGTCTGTCTCACCTGTGGCGCGGAGGTTCCGCGCCGGTTCATTCAGCCTTTCCGCCTGCCTGTCGCGGCCGGCAACACAAAAGCCGCGCCAGTGCCAATGACCTGCCGGCTGCTGGCGCGCCCGACGATTCCTCCGCCGCTGCTCACGAAATGGTGGCTCCTCTTACGCCGAACACGCCACTTCGTCAAGCTCCGAGGGCGGATGGCCGCCGGGCATGCCCGCCATGCGGCGAGTGCATGCCGGGGAGTGGCGGGCGCCGGCCGGACGCCCGCCGGATCCCGTCAGGAAAGCTGGTCGAGCACCTGCTCGATCTGCTTTGTCACCTCGTCGATGTCCGCCATGCCGTTCACGTGCTTCACGATACCCTGCTTGTCGTAATAGTCGATCAGCGGGGCCGTCTGCGCATGGTAGGCCTCCAGGCGCTGGCGGACGGTTTCCTCGTTGTCGTCGGCGCGACGGGTGAACTCGGTGCCGCCGCACTCGTCGCACACGCCATCCTGTTTCGGACGCTCGTATTTCTCGTGATACCCCTTGCCGCACTTCGCGCAGGTGAAGCGGCCGGTGATGCGCTCCACCAGGGCCTCGTCGTCCACGTCCAGCACGATGACGGCGTCCAGCTTCATGCCCTTCGACGCCAGCATCTTGTCCAGCTCCTCCGCCTGGGCGACGGTGCGCGGAAAGCCGTCGAAAATGACGCCCGGAGCGTTTTTCACATCGTCCTCGTCCAAGCGGTCGGAAATGATGTTGATGACGATCTCGTCGGAAACCAGCTCACCCTTCTCCATCACCTCCTTCGCCTTCCTGCCGTATTCCGTGCCGGCGGCGACGGCGGCGCGGAGCATGTCGCCTGTGGAAAGCTGAATGAGACCTCGATTCTTCTCCAGACGCTTGGCCTGCGTGCCCTTGCCCGCTCCCGGCGGGCCGAACAGAATGATGTTCATCTCTTCCTCTTACCCCTCAGTTTCGCTTTCTTGACCAGACCTTCATACTGCTGCGCCAGCAGGTGGCCCTGCACCTGCGCCACCGTGTCCATGGTCACACTCACCACGATGAGCAGCGAGGTGCCGCCGAAGTAGAACGGCACACCGGCATAGGCGGTGAGAAACTCCGGCAGCAGGCAGACCAGCACGAGATAGACGGCACCTATGGTGGTTACACGCGTGAGCACGTGATCGATGTATTCCGCCGTTTTCTGCCCCGGGCGAATGCCGGGAATGAACCCGCCGTATTTCTTCAGGTTCTCCGCCACATCCTTCGGGTCGAACATGATGGCCGTGTAGAAGAAGGCGAAGAAGAAGATAAGCGCTCCGTAGAGGAACAGGAACAGCGGCTGGCCGCGCCCCAGAAGCGTGGTGATGTAGGTGAGCCATTCCGGCCCCTGCCCCTGCATGAAGTTGGCCACCGTGACCGGCACCAGCAGCAGCGAGGAGGCGAAGATGGGCGGAATAACGCCGGCGGTGTTCAGCTTGAGCGGCAGATGCGAGGCCTGCCCCTGATAAAGGCGGTTACCCTGCTGGCGGCGCGGATACTGGATGGGAATGCGGCGCTGGGCGCGCTCCATGAAGACGATGAAGGCGATGACCAGCAACGCCATGACGATGATGCCGATGATGGCGAAAGTGGAGAGCTGCCCGGTGCGCCCCAGCTCCAGCAGCTGCGCGATGGCCAGCGGCAGCTCGGCGACGATGCCGGCGAAGATGATGAGCGAGATGCCGTTGCCCACGCCGCGCTGGGTGATCTGTTCGCCCAGCCACATGAGGAACACGGTGCCGCCGGTGAGCGTGACCACGGTGGAGAAGCGGAAGAACCAGCCCGGATCGTGCACGATGTTGCCCTGCGCCTCCAGCCCCACGGCGATGCCATAGGCCTGCAACGCGGCGAGGATGACCGTGCCGTAGCGGGTGTACTGGTTGATCTTCTTGCGCCCGCTTTCGCCCTCCTTCTTCAGCTGCTCCAGGTGTGGCGACACCGTGGTCATGAGCTGGATGATGATGGCGGCGGAGATGTAGGGCATGATGTTGAGCGCGAAGATGGCCATGCGCCCCAGCGCGCCGCCCGAGAGCGAATTGACAAAACCGAGAATGCCGGCGGACTGCTGCTGCACCAGACGCGCCAGCTCCACCGCATCGATGCCGGGAATGGGAATGTAGGTGCCGAAGCGATAGACGATGAGCGCGGCCAGCGTGAACCAGATGCGTTTCTTCAGTTCCTCCGCTCTGGCGAGAGCGGAGAAGTTGAAATTCGCTGCCAGCTGTTCCGCTGCCGATGCCATGACGTTCCTGCCCTGTCAGGCCGGCGAAATGCCGCCGCTTGCGCGCGGCGTCATCGCCGGCTGCCGCGCCCGAATCAGGCCTCGGCGGAGGCCTGCTCCTTCTTCGCCGTCAGCTCCACCTTGCCGCCGGCCTTCTCGATGGCGGCGACGACGGAGGCGGTGGCGTGCGAAACCTTCAGCGTGATGGCGGCGGCCTTGTCCGCCGGACCAAGCACGCGGATGCCTTGCTTCCTGCGCCGCACGGCGCCGGCGTTCACCAGCGCTTCCTCGTCGATGGGCTTCTTGCCGTCCAGCCGGCCCTGCTCGATGAGCTCCAGGATGCGCGACAGGCGCACCTCGGCGAAACGCTTCGGCATGTGCAGGCGGAAGCCCCGCTTCGGCAGACGGCGGTAGATGGGCATCTGGCCGCCTTCGAAACCCTTGATGGCGGTGCCGGCGCGGGCCTTCGCACCCTTGTGGCCGCGACCGCAGGTCTTGCCCTTGCCGGAGCCGATGCCGCGGCCCACTCGCCTGACCTTCTTCCTAGAGCCCGGAGCGGGTGCCAGTTCGTTCAGTCGCATGGTGTTGTCTCCATGTCTCTTCAAGCGTCCGACCGGCCCTCCCCGCCCTCCCTTCCCACCTCTTACACATCCTCGAGGGAGGTGGGGAGGGAGAGCGGGGAACTCCGCTATCTCATGCGCCAGCCGGCCGTTCCAACTTCATGATCTCCCGGAGCCGAGCTTCAGCCCTCGTCCACGATGCGCACCAGGTGCGACACCTTGCGGATCATGCCGCGCACTTCCGGCGTATCCGGCAGCGTGCGGCGACGGTGCATCTTGTTCAGCCCCAGCCCGACGAGCGTGGCGCGCTGATCCTTCGGACGGCGGATGGGGCTGCCGATCTGCTCCACGGTGATGGTCTTCTGCTTTTTCTCGGCCATGGCCGTATTCCCGTCGTTGCGTTGCGTTCAGGGCCGCCGTCAGCGGGTGGTTTCCTCCGCCTGGCGCCTGTTCCTGAGTATCTCGGACACCTTCTTGCCGCGGCGCGCGGCCACCTTGCGCGGATTTTCGCAGCGCGAGAGCGCGTTGAAGGTGGCGCGCACCATGTTGTAGGGGTTGGAGGAGCCGATGGACTTGGAAACCACGTCGGCCACGCCCAGCGCCTCGAACACCGCGCGCATGGGGCCGCCGGCGATGATGCCGGTGCCGGCGGGGGCGGAGCGGATGATGACACGCCCGGCATCGTGCTTGCCTGTCACGTCATGGTGCAGGGTGCGGCCCTCACGCAGCGGCACGCGGATCATGCTGCGCCGGGCCTGCTCGGTGGCCTTGCGGATGGCCTCCGGCACCTCGCGCGCCTTGCCGTGGCCGAAGCCGACACGCCCCTTCTGGTCGCCCACCACCACCAGCGCGGCGAAACCGAAACGGCGACCGCCCTTCACCACCTTGGCCACACGATTGATGTGCACCAGGTGCTCTACCAGTTCCTCTTCGCGTTCCCTTGCAGCCATCGTGCCTTCATCCCGTCTGCATCCATCCGGTTCCCCTTTCCGTCGGCGGGGCCTCGATGGAAGATGTCATAACCCTTTCACGCCGGATCAGAACTTCAGCCCACCCTCGCGGGCGCCGTCCGCCAGCGCCTTTACGCGGCCATGATAGAGGTAGCCGCCGCGATCGAAATAGACCTTCTCCACACCCGCCTTCTTCGCCCGCTCGGCCAGCAGCTTGCCAACCTCGAAGGCAGCCTCGACGTCACCGGTGCTCCTGAGCTTTTTGCGCATGTCCGGCTCGTTGGACGAGGCGGCCACCAGCGTGTGCCCCTTCGAGTCGTCGATGATCTGGGCGTAGATATACTTGTGCGAGCGGAACACGGACAGGCGCAGCCGGTCTTCGCCGGCGCGGTCCTTGAGCTTGCGTCGCACGCGCGCGCGCCTGCGTTCCTCTCTGGTCAGTTTGCGCACCATGGTTCTTCGTCCCAATACTCGTGAACCCTGCCCTCACCGGCCGGTTTCCGGCGAATACCGGACCTGGCCGATGGCCATTATTTCTTCTTGCCTTCCTTGCGGAAGATGTATTCGCCGGCGTAGCGCACGCCCTTGCCCTTGTAGGGCTCCGGCGGACGCCAGGCGCGGATCTCCGCCGCCACCTGACCGACCTTCTGCTTGTCGATGCCGGAGACGATGATTTCCGTGGGCTGCGGCACCTGAACCTCGATGCCCTCCGGCACTTCATAGATGACATCGTGGCTGAATCCAAGGTTCAGCTTGAGGTTCCGGCCCTGCAGCTGCGCGCGGTAGCCGACGCCGACGATCTCCAGCTTCTTCTGGAAGCCTTCCGTGACCCCGATGACCATGTTGTTGATGAGCGAACGGGTGAGCCCCCAGGCGGAACGCGCCTGCTTGGACTCGTTGCGCGGCGTGACCTTTACCTCGTCACCCTCGATGGCGACCTCCACGAGATTGCCGAGGATGGCCGTTTCCAGCTGGCCCTTGGGCCCCTTCACCACCACGGTGTCGCCATCCAGCTTCACCTCCACGCCAGAGGGGATGGACACCGGTTTCTTGCCGATACGGGACATGATTCTCGATCCTTCCCAGCTTGCCGTGTCGCGCCAGACGGCGCGCCAATCAGAATACCGTGCAGATGATTTCGCCACCGACGTTCAGTTCGCGCGCCTTCGCGTCGCTCATCACGCCCCTGGAGGTGGAGAGGATGGCGATGCCCAGACCGTTGTAGACCAGCGGCATGTCCTCCACGGAGGTATAGACGCGCCGCCCCGGCCTGGACACGCGCCTGATCTCGCGGATGACCGGCTGGCCGTCGTAATATTTCAGCTCCACCTCGATGTCCGCCTTGCCGCCTTCCAGCTCGATACGCTGGAAGCCGCGAATGTAGCCCTCGTCGGCGAGCACCTGCAGGATGCGCTCGCGCATGCGGGAGGCCGGCATGCGCACCGTGGCCTTGTTGCGCATGTGCGCGTTGCGGATGCGCGCCAGCATGTCAGCGATGGGGTCGGTAACCGCCATGTTCTTCACTCCTCCTGATCAGCCCCCTGCCCCGCGCCGGCGGATGCAGAGCGATATCAACGAACCGGCGCCGGCTTTTTTCGTGGCACGGCGCCGGAGAGACAATTTTCATCCGGCCTTACCAGCTCGCCTTGGTCACGCCCGGCAGCAGTCCGCGGTTGGCCAGCTCGCGCAGCGCGATGCGGGAGAGCCGGAACTTGCGGTAATAACCACGCGGGCGGCCGGTGAGATCGCAACGGTTGCGAACGCGCACCGGCGCGGAATTGCGCGGCAGCTTCGCCAGCTTCATCTGCGCCTCGAAGCGCTCCTCGATGGGGCGCGAACGGTCGCGCGCGATGGCCAGCAGCTCGGCGCGCTTCCTGGCATATTTCTTCACCAGCCGCTTGCGCTTCTCGTTGCTTTCGATCTTGCCCTTCTTCGCCATGATGCTTCGATTCCGTGTCTCGTGGTTGCGTTCAGGCCGCCTGTTGCTGCTGACGACGCTTGCGGAACGGGAAGTTGAAGCCCTCCAGCAGGGCCATGGCCTCTTCGTCCGATTCCGCGGTGGTGTGGATGATGACGTCCATCCCCAGAATCTTCAGCGCCTTGTCGTAATCTATCTCCGGGAACACGATGTGCTCGCGGATGCCGAAGGCATAGTTGCCGTTGCCGTCGAAGCTCTTGGGATTCAGCCCGCGGAAGTCGCGCACGCGCGGCAGCGCGATGTTGACGATGCGGTCGATGAGCTCGTACATGCGGTCGCCGCGCACGGTGACCTTGGCGCCGATGGGCATGCCGGCACGCAGCTTGAAGCCGGCGATGGCCTTGCGCGCGCGGGTGATCACGGCACGCTGGCCGGCAATCTTGGTCAGCTCGTCGGCGGCGAACTGGACCAGCTTGGAATCGCCGACAGCCTCGCCGACGCCCATGTTCAGCACCACCTTCTCCACCCGCGGCACCTGCATGGGGTTGGTGTAGCCGAAGCGCTCGACAAGCTGCGGCCGCACCACCTCGTCATAGTGCTTGCGCAGGCGCGGAACGTATTTTTCCTGCTCAGACATCGATCACCTCTCCCGAGCGCTTGGCATAGCGCACCTTGCGACCATCATCCAGAACCTTGAAGCCGACGCGGGTCGGCCTGTTGTCCTTCGGGTCGATGTGGGCCAGATTGGAAATGTGAATGGGCGCCTCCTTCTCCACGATGCCGCCCGGCTGCTCCGCCGTGGGGCGCTGATGGCGCTTGACGACGTTGACGCCCTGCACGATGGCGCGGTTCTCCTTCGGCATCACCTTGAGAACCTCGCCGATCCTGCCCTTGTCGCGCCCGGCGATGACCATCACGCGGTCGCCTTTCCTGATCTTCGCAGCCATCACAGCACCTCCGGAGCGAGGGAAATGATCTTCATGTGGTTCCTGGCGCGCAGCTCGCGTGGCACCGGACCAAAGATGCGCGTGCCGATGGGCTCGCCCTGGTTGTTCACCAGAACCGCCGCGTTGCCATCGAAGCGGATGACGGAACCGTCGGGGCGCTTGATGTCCTTGGCGGTGCGCACCACCACGGCCTTCATCACCTGCCCCTTCTTCACGCGGCCCTTGGGGATGGCCTCCTTGACCGACACCACGATGATGTCTCCCACGGAGGCATACTTGCGCTTCGACCCGCCCAGCACCTTGATGCACTGCACCTTGCGGGCGCCGGAGTTGTCGGCGACGTCCAGCTTGGTTTCCACCTGAATCATGGCAACACCCGTTCAGCCATCCGGTTGTTCTTCACTTCCGTTTTCCTTCCGGCCGGCGACGCGACCATGCGCGCCCAGCCCGCCGGGCCAATTCCATTCGCCGCCGATGCCTGGCCTGCTCGCCGCTCAGGCGCGGGCCGCCTCCACCCGCTCCACGACCCGCCAGCGCTTCTTGCGCGAGATGGGCCGGCATTCCTCGATGCGCACGATGTCGCCCACCTTGAACTCGTTGTTCTCGTCGTGGGCGTGATATTTCTTGGTGCGGCGCACCGTCTTCTTGTAGAGCGGATGGGTGAAACGGCGCTCCACGAGAACGACGACCGTCTTGTCGTTCGCGTCCGAGACCACCGTGCCCTGCAGAATGCGCTTCGGCATCGTTCCTCAACTCTCTGTCCAGATTCGGCGAGGCTCCATATGGCCGCCTTCACCGAGGTTTTTCAACCATTTTGTGCGCATGCCCCCCATCGAATGAAGGGGGCGCGCCACTCGCGACCGCCCGCTCAGGCAGCCTTTTCCCGTTGTTTCTTGCGGCGCGCAGTCATTTCCGTCTTGATGCGGGCGATGTCTCGCCGCACCTGGCGGATGCGCGCGGTGTTCTCCAGCTGGCCGGCGGCCTTCTGGAAGCGCAGATTGAACTGCTCCTTCTTGAGCTCGAGCAGCCTGTTCTTCAGCTCCTCGTCACTCATTGCTCTCACTTCGGCCGGCTTCATGACCATGCCTCCGATATTCCTTCGTTACCCTTGCGGTTCATTCGCCGGAACGCGCCACGAAGCGGCACTTGATGGGCAGCTTGGCGGCGGCCAGGCGCATCGCCTCCTCCGCCACCTCCCGAGACACGCCGTCGATCTCGAACAGGATGCGACCGGGCTTGACGCGGGCGGCCCAGTACTCCACCGAGCCCTTGCCCTTGCCCATGCGCACTTCCGTGGGCTTGGCGGTGACCGGAAGGTCCGGGAAGACACGGATCCAGACCTTGCCGGCGCGCTTCATGTGGCGGGTGATGGCACGGCGCGCGGCCTCGATCTGACGCGCGGTAATGCGCTCGCCTTCCATCGCCTTGAGCCCGTAGGCGCCGAAGGTGAGATAGGTGCCGCCCTTGGCGACGCCCTTGATACGCCCCTTCTGCACCTTGCGGAACTTCGTGCGTCTCGGCTGCAACATGGCTCAGTTCTCCCGAAATCCTCTCTGCCGGTCAGGCGCGGGCCTCGCGGCGCCCCTCACGACGGCGCCCGCCGCCGCGGCGCGGCCTGCCGCCGCCCTCCTGCAGTTCCTTGTCGTGCTTTTCCTGGGCGAACGGATCGTGCTCCATAAGCTCGCCCTTGAAGATCCACACCTTGATGCCGTTGGTGCCGTAGGCCGTCACGGCGGTGGCGGTGCCGTAGTCGATGTGCGCGCGCAGCGTGTGCAGCGGCACGCGACCTTCGCGATACCACTCGGTGCGGGCGATCTCGGCGCCGCCAAGACGGCCGCCGCAGTTGATGCGAATGCCCTCCGCACCCATGCGCATGGCAGACTGCACGGCGCGCTTCATGGCGCGGCGAAAAGCCACGCGGCGTTCCAGCTGCTGGGCGATGTTGTCGGCCACCAGCTGGGCGTCGATCTCGGGCTTGCGCACCTCCACCACGCTCAAGTGCACGTCCGTGCCGGCGATCTGCGAGAGCTTGCGGCGCAGCTTCTCGATGTCGGCGCCCTTCTTGCCGATGATGACGCCCGGGCGCGCCGTGTGGATGGTCACGCGGCACTTCTTGTGCGGACGCTCGATGATCACCTTGGAGATGCCGGCGTTCTTCAGGTTCTTGCGGATGTAATCGCGCACCTTCAGGTCGGCGTGCAGCAGGTCGCCGTAGGCGCCCTTCTCCGCGTACCAGCGCGAATCCCAGGTGCGGTTTACGCCGAGGCGGAACCCGATCGGATTGACTTTCTGGCCCATCAGTTCACCTCCTCAACTTCGCGCACGACGATGGTGAGCCGCGAGAACGGCTTCAGGATCCGCCCCACCCGGCCGCGGGCGCGCGGGCGCCAGCGCTTCATCACCAGCGACTTGCCGACATAAGCCTCGGCGACGATCAGGTTGTCGATGTCGAGGCCGTGGTTGTTCTCCGCGTTGGCGATGGCGGACTCGAGCGTCTTCTTCACCTCGCGCGCGACGCGCTTGCGCGAGAACTCGAGCGTGGCCAGCGCCTTGTCCACGGGCTGCTTGCGGATCATCCGCGCCACCTCGTTGAGCTTGATGGGGCTGGTGCGGATCATCCGGTTGACGGCCCAGGCCTCGTTGTCCGCCAGTCGGCGCGGGTTCTTGCGCTTGCCCATGGCTTACTTCCTCTTCGCTTTCTTGTCGGCCCCGTGACCGTAATAGGTGCGGGTGGGAGCGAATTCGCCGAACTTGTGGCCCACCATCTCCTCCGTCACCAGCACCGGCACATGCTTGCGGCCATTATGCACGGCGAAGGTGAGGCCCACGAACTGCGGCAGAATGGTGGAACGGCGCGACCAGATCCTGATGGGCGCCGCGCGGCCGGATTCGCGCGCCTTTTCCGCCTTTTTCAGCAGATAGGGGTCAACGAACGGGCCTTTCCAGACTGAACGAGCCATGTCGGTCGTATCCCTTCTTCCTTACTTCCGCTTCTTGCGCAGGTGACGCGAGCGGACGATGTACTTGTCGGTGGCCTTGTTGCGCCGGGTGCGCGCGCCCTTGGTGGGCTTGCCCCACGGGGTGACCGGATGACGGCCGCCGGAGGTCTTGCCCTCGCCGCCGCCGTGCGGGTGATCCACCGGGTTCATGGCGACGCCGCGGGTGTGCGGGCGACGGCCCAGCCAGCGAGAGCGGCCGGCCTTGCCGAGGTTGATGTTCATGTGATCCGGATTGGACACGGCGCCGACGGTGGCCATGCACTCGGCGCGCACCATGCGCACCTCGCCGGACTTGAGCCTGAGCATGGCATAACCGGCATCGCGCCCCACCAGCTGGGCGTAGGTGCCGGCGGCGCGGGCGATCTGGCCGCCCTTGCCCGGCTTCATCTCCACATTGTGGATGATGGTGCCGATAGGCATGACCGAAAGCGGCATGGCGTTGCCCGGCTTCACGTCCAGCTGCTGGTCGGAGGCCATCACCACGTCGCCCGGCTGCAAGCGCTGCGGCGCGAGGATGTAGGACAGCTCACCATCCTCATACTCGATCAGCGCAATGAAGGCGGTACGGTTGGGATCGTATTCCAGCCGCACGACCTTCGCCGGCACGTCCTTCTTCGTGCGCCGGAAGTCGATGCGGCGATAGGCCCGCTTGTGACCGCCGCCGCGATGGCGCGCGGTGATGCGGCCATGGTTGTTGCGGCCACCGGTCTTGGAAAGGCCTTCCGTGAGCTGCTTGACGGGCTTGCCCTTGTGCAGCTCCGAACGGTCCACCAGCACCAGGCCGCGCATGCCGTTGGTGACGGGCTTGTATTGTTTCAGCGCCATTGTCCGTGCTCCTTACGGCTTACAGCCCGCTGGCGAGGTCGATGGTCTGACCCTCTTCCAGCGTCACGATGGCCTTCTTCACGTCCTTCTGCTTACCCACCGTGCCGCGGAAGCGCTTGACCTTGCCCTTGCGCACCAGCGTGTTGACCTTCTTCACCTTCACGCCGAACAGAGCCTCCACCGCTGCCTTGATCTCCGGCTTGGTGGCGTCGTTGGCCACGTTGAAGACCACCTTGTTGTCTTCCGCCGCGTAGGTGGACTTCTCCGTAATGACCGGCGAGAGGATGATGTCGTAATACCGTTCCCTGCTCATTGGAACCGCTCCTGCAATGCCTCGACGGCGGCCTTCGTCAGCACCAGGTGATGACGGCGCAGGATGTCATAGACATTGATGCCCTGCACCGGCAGCACGTCGATGTTCGGAATGTTGCGGGCAGCGCGCGCGAACGACTCGTTGACCTCGCGGCCATCGATGATGAGCGCATTGGCCAGCCCCAGCCTGTTCAGCGATTCCTTCACCGCCTTCGTCTTCGGCTCCTTCACCTCGGTGCTCTCCAGCACCACCAGTGCGCCGTCCTTCACCTTGGCAGAGAGCGCATGCTTGAGCGCCAGCGCGCGCATCTTCTTCGGCATGCCGATGGCATGACTGCGCACCTTCGGCCCGTGGGCCTTGGCGCCGCCGACGAAAATGCCCGACTTGCGGCTGCCGTGACGCGCCCGGCCCAGTCCCTTCTGACGGCCCCACTTGGCGCCGGTGCGATTGATCTCGCCGCGGGTCTTGGTCCTGCGGGTACCGGCACGGCGCTTCGCCAGCTGCCAGGTGACCATGCGGTGCAGAAGGTCCTTGCGCGGTTCCAGCCCGAAGATGTCATCGGGCAGGTCGATGGAACCGGCCTTCTTCGCCGCGAGTGTCTGCACGTCCATCTTCATGGCTTCAGCCCTCCTCCGCGGCAGCCGCTTCCGCCGCCGGCGCCTCGCCTCCAGCGTTCCTCACCGCGCCGGGCAGCGGCGCGTTTTCCGGCAGAGGCTTCTTCACCGCGTCGCGAATGAACACCCAGGATCCCTTCGCGCCCGGCACCGCGCCACGCACCAGGATGAGGCCGCGCTCGGCATCGGTGCTGATGACCTTCAGGTTTTGCGTGGTCACGCGGCGCGCGCCCATGTGGCCGGCCATCTTCTTGCCCTTGAACACCTTGCCAGGGTCTTGGCACTGGCCGGTGGAACCATGCGAACGGTGCGAGATGGAGACACCGTGCGAGGCACGCAGACCGCCGAAATTCCAGCGCTTCATGGCGCCGGCGAAACCCTTGCCGATGGAAATGCCGGTGACATCCACGAACTGCCCCGGCACGAAGTGATCGGCGGTGAGCTCCGCACCCACCTCCAGCAGATTTTCCTCCGACACCCGGAATTCGGCCAGCTTGCGCGCCGGCTCCACCTTCGCCCTGGCGAAGTGGCCGCGCAGCGGCTTGCTCATGCGCTTGACCTTGGCCTTGCCGGCGCCAAGCTGCACGGCGGTGTAGCCGTCGCGTTCGCGGGTGCGCTGGGCGACGACGCGGCAATCGTCCACTTTCAGCACGGTGACCGGAATGGCCTCGCCGTCGTCGGTGAACACCCGCGTCATGCCAACCTTCTGTGCGATCAGCCCTGAGCGCATCATCGCAACTCCCTGAAAGAATGTTCCTTTTCGCGTGCCGTCAGATCTTGATCTCAACGTCCACGCCAGCCGCCAGATCCAGCTTCATGAGCGCATCCACCGTCTGCGGCGTGGGATCAACGATGTCCAGCAGCCGCCGGTGCGTGCGGATCTCGAACTGCTCGCGGCTTTTCTTGTCGATGTGCGGCGAACGGTTCACGGTGAAGCGCTCGATGCGCGTCGGCAGCGGCACCGGGCCGCTGACCCGCGCGCCAGTGCGTTTCGCCGTGTTGACGATCTCGCGCGCGGAAGCGTCCAGAATGCGATGATCGAACGCTTTCAGCCGGATCCGTATGGTTTGCCCGTGCATGGTCTTTCGCCTCTCTCAGGTGGAGGGCCGCCGCCGGAAGCCCGACAGCGGCCCATCCCGCCCGTTACTCGATGATCTCGGACACGACGCCGGCGCCGACGGTGCGGCCGCCCTCGCGGATGGCGAAGCGCAGGCGCTCCTCCATGGCGATCGGCGCGATCAGCTCCACCTCGAACGTCACGTTGTCGCCC
>JALUAB010000071.1 GCA_027051195.1 Hyphomicrobiales bacterium | reverse complement strand
TGGGCGGGCCAGGCGCCGGACGCGCGCTGATGCAGCCTTCGTGTCGATGAAGCGGAAGCGCGGTTCGCCCGGTGGCTGACCGGGGGGCACATGCGTGGTTATACCGGGGAAACCGGTGACGATACCATCACCGGCCGTGATCAGCCTGTCGGGCGATTGCGCGAGGGCGGAAGCGGCCGCGACCAGAAAACCGGCCACAAGAAGCCTCTTCCCCCATCGCGATGGGGGTGAAAGATGTTTCATGATTTTGCCCTGAAAAAATGCAGATCCGATTGGTCACCCGCCCAGGCCACCAAGGATCACCTTATTGTGAGGAGTCGTATCCCTCAAGAAAAAAATCACATTCTTCCAACTTTTTTCAAAAATATATTCATATGCTCTGATACTTCAGGCCATAGGCCATGAACATAGGCACGTCGCCCCTCTCAAAGAAAAAGGACGCCGAATACGGCGCCCTCAAGGATTTGTTCCCATTCTTGTCCACAACACACGGCGCTGCGTGCAATTTCCATCGCCACCCCGGCATAACCGGCCATGGTGCGAGGATCGCCCGTCCACACCGCATGGTGCTCTTCCTGTCCGTCAGGCGGAGGCGGAATCCTTGGCCTTCTCGTCGTCCTTGTCGGCGTAGATCAGGAGTGGCCTGGCCTCGCCTTCCACCACCTCGGCAGAGATCACCACTTCCTCCACGCCGCTCATGGACGGCAGGTCGAACATGGTGTCCAGCAGGATATTCTCGAGGATGGAGCGAAGCCCGCGCGCGCCCGTCTTTCGCTCGATGGCCTTGCGGGCGATGGCGCCCAGCGCGTCCCTGGTGAAGGTGAGCTTGACGTTCTCCATCTCGAACAGCCGCTGATACTGCTTCACCAGCGCGTTCTTCGGCTCGGTGAGAATGCGCACCAGCGCTTCCTCATCCAGATCCTCCAGCGTGGCGATGACCGGCAGGCGGCCGACGAACTCCGGGATGAGGCCGAAGCGCAGCAGATCCTCCGGCTCCAGATCTTTCAGGATCTCGCCAGTGGAGCGCTTGTCCTCCTCCTTCACTTCGGCGTTGAAGCCGATGCCGGACTTGTCGTGCCGGCGGGCGATGACCTTCTCCAGTCCGGCGAAGGCGCCGCCGCAGATGAACAGGATGTTGGTGGTGTCCACCTGCAGGAATTCCTGCTGCGGATGCTTGCGGCCACCCTGCGGCGGCACGCTCGCCACCGTGCCCTCCATGAGCTTCAACAGCGCCTGCTGCACGCCCTCGCCCGAAACGTCGCGGGTGATGGAGGGATTGTCCGACTTGCGCGAAATCTTGTCGATCTCGTCGATATAGACGATGCCGCGCTGCGCCTTCTCGACATTGTAGTCGGCGGCCTGCAGCAGCTTCAGGATGATGTTCTCCACGTCCTCGCCGACGTAGCCGGCCTCCGTCAGCGTGGTGGCGTCCGCCATGGTGAAGGGCACGTCGAGGATGCGCGCCAGCGTCTGGGCCAGCAGCGTCTTGCCGCAGCCCGTCGGCCCCACGAGCAGGATATTGGACTTCGCCAGCTCCACGTCGTCGTGGCCCTTCTCCTGATGCTTCAGGCGCTTGTAATGGTTGTGCACGGCCACGGCGAGGATGCGCTTGGCGCGCTCCTGACCGATCACGTAATCGTTCAGAACCTGATAGATCTCCTCCGGCGTCGGCACGCCGTCCGCCGATTTGGAGAGCTGCGTCTTGTTCTCCTCGCGGATGATGTCCATGCACAGCTCGACGCATTCATCGCAGATGAACACCGTCGGGCCGGCGATGAGCTTGCGCACCTCGTGCTGGCTCTTGCCGCAGAACGAGCAGAAGAGGATGTTCTTGTCGTCCCGTTCGTTGCTCATGGGCTCCTCACATCACAGGTTCCGGGCGGTTTGGCGCCAGGCCGATTCGCCCGCGCGGGCCACTGCCGCAAGTGGAAGCTAGGCAAAAGGCGCAGGCAATTCAAGCCCGTTCCCATGCCGTGGCCAGCTTGCGCATCCGGCGCTTGCGGCAGGCTTGCGGCAGCGTTTCCGCCGGCCGGAGGCGGCCGACAAGCGGCCATGACTCCAGCATGCGCCGCGGAGGTTAAGCAAGCATTGACGGCCGCGCAAAGCGGAATCGGCCCGGCATTCCATTGGGCGGCAAGGAGATCAGGCGGTCCGGACCCTTTCCGCTCACGACGCCTCGGCCGGCGTCGGGCGCTTCTCGATGACCTCGTCCACCAGCCCCAGCTCCTGCGCCTTCTCGGCGGTGAGGAAGGTGTCGCGGTCGAGCAGCTCCTCGATCTGCTTCAGTGGCATGCCGGTGTGCTTGTGGTAGATCCTGTTCAGCCGGTCGCGCAGCTCCAGGATCTCCTTGGCGTGGCGCTCGATGTCCGCCGCCTGGCCCTGCACGCCGCCGGAGGGCTGGTGCACCATGATGCGGGCGTTGGGAAGGGCGTAGCGCATGCCGGCCTCGCCGGCGGCCAGCAGCAGCGAGCCCATGGAGGCGGCCTGGCCGATGACGGTGGTGGATACCGGCGGCTTGATGAACTGCATGGTGTCGTAGATCGCCAGCCCCGAGGTGACGACGCCGCCGGGTGAGTTGATATACATGGCGATTTCCTTCTTCGGGTTCTCCGCCTCAAGGAACAGCAACTGGGCCACCACCAGTGTCGCCATGTGGTCCTCGATGGGCCCGGTGATGAAGATGATGCGCTCCTTCAACAGGCGCGAGTAGATGTCGTAGGCGCGCTCGCCGCGGGCGGTCTGCTCCACCACCATGGGGATGAGCGCGTTGAGAGTTTCCAGCTGCTCCATCGGGTCCTTCATCGTCCTGCCACTCCTGAAAAATGCGTGCCTGCGGACGCCCGGAATCAGCCGGTCGCCGCCGTGTGGCGCCTTCATAGCCCATTGCGCGGCAAACGCAAAAACGCCGCTTCTGTCCTGCGGGAACCTCCACACGGGCGGCCGGGGCTTGCGCCCGCTTTCCCGCCTCTCTATCTCTGGGCCACGGCACGGGAGGGCGCAAGACCCCGCCCCGCAGCGGAAAACCATCAGCATTCAGGCAGTTCATGAACGCGCTCGTCATCGTCGAATCGCCCGCGAAGGCGAAAACCATCAACAAATACCTGGGGCGGGACTATTCCGTGCTCGCCTCCTTCGGCCACGTGCGCGACCTGCCGCCGAAGGACGGATCGGTGGACCCGGAGCACGATTTCACCATGAAGTGGCAGATCCAGCCCGGGTCGAAAAAGCACATCGAGGCCATCGCAAAGGCACTCAAGGGCGCGGAGAAGCTCATCCTGGCCACCGACCCGGATCGCGAGGGCGAGGCCATTTCCTGGCACGTGCTGGAGATCCTGAAGGAAAAGGGCCTGCTCGCCGACAAGGACATCGCGCGGGTGGTGTTCCACGCCATCACGCCATCGGCCATCGCCGAGGCGATGAAGAACCCGCGTGACATCGACGAACGCCTGGTGGAGGCGTATCTGGCGCGCCGGGCGCTGGACTATCTGGTGGGCTTCACCCTCTCTCCGGTGCTGTGGCGCAAGCTGCCGGGGGCGAAATCGGCGGGCCGGGTGCAGTCGGTGGCGTTGCGGCTGGTGGACGAGCGCGAGCGCGAGATCGAGCGATTCGTTCCGCAGGAATACTGGACGATCCACGAAGCGCTGGCCACACCGCGCGAAGAGACGCTGCCGGCGAAGCTGTTCGCCATCAATGGCAAGAAGCTGGACAAGCTGGCCATCCGCACCGGCGAGGAGGCGGAAGCCGTCCGGCAGGCGCTGGAAGGCGCGCCGCACGTGGTGGACAAGGTCAGCCAGAAGCCGGTAAAGCGCAACCCGCCGCCGCCGTTTACCACCTCGACATTGCAGCAGGAGGCTTCGCGCAAGCTGGGCTTCTCGCCTCAGCGCACCATGCAGCTGGCGCAGCGGCTCTACGAGGGCGTGGACCTGGGCGGCGAGACGGTGGGGCTCATCACCTACATGCGCACGGATGCGGTGAACATGGCGCCGGAGGGCATCGAGGCGGCGCGCAAGGCCATAGCCCGGCGTTTCGGCGAACGCTACCTGCCGACGAAACCGCGGCAATACAAGACGAAGGTGCGCAACGC
>JALUAB010000070.1 GCA_027051195.1 Hyphomicrobiales bacterium | reverse complement strand
CATGTGGAGCTATCTGAAGACCACCTTCCTGCTGGCGGCGCTCACCGCGCTGTTTCTCGGCATAGGCTACCTGCTGGGCGGGCAGACGGGCGTGCTCATCGCGCTCGTCGTGTCGCTGGGCATGAATGTCTTCTCCTGGTGGAATTCCGACAAGATGGTGCTGCGCATGCACAATGCCGAGCCGGTGGACGAGAGAAGCGCCCCGGAGCTCTACCGGATGGTGGCGAGTCTGGCGCGCCGCGCCGGCATGCCCGTGCCGCGCATCTATCTCATCCACACCGAGCAGCCCAACGCCTTCGCCACCGGGCGCGATCCGGAGCATGGCGTGGTGGCCGTCACCACCGGCCTCATCGCGCTGCTTGACGAGGAGGAGCTGGCCGGCGTCATCGCCCACGAGCTGGCGCACATCAAGAACCGCGACACGCTCATCATGACGGTCACCGCCACCATCGCCGGCGCCATTTCCATGCTGGCCAATTTCGCCATGTTCCTCGGCGGGCGCGACCGCAACAACCCTCTGGGGATTGTCGGTACGCTGCTGCTGATGATCCTGGCGCCGCTGGCCGCCATGCTGGTGCAGATGGCCATATCGCGCACACGCGAATACGCTGCCGATCGCGAAGGCGCCGAGATCGCCGGCAACCCGCTGTGGCTGGCCCGGGCACTGGAGAAGATCGAGGCCTATGCCCGCGGCATTCCCAACCCCACCGCCGAGGCGCACCCGGAAACGGCGCACCTGTTCATCGTGAACCCGCTGACCGGCGAAGGCATGGACAACCTCTTCTCCACCCATCCCAACACGGAGAATCGCATCCGGGCGCTGATGGAACTGGCACGCGAAATGGGTATCACGGAAAGAGCGACGGCCCGCGCCCGGCAGCGCCGCGATCCGTGGCGGCGCGAAGAGCGGCATCATGACATGCGGCGCGGCCCCTGGGGTTGATCGAGGGAGAGAGCGACCATGAGCAAACTCGGGCCCATCGGCAGGCAGATGGAGCAGCGGCTGCGCCAGGCCCTTGAGCCGGCGCACCTGGAAGTAATCGACGAATCCCACCGCCACGCCGGCCACGCCGGCGCGCATCCGGAGGGCGAATCGCATTTCCGCATCATCATCGTGTCGGAGGCCTTCGCCGGCAAGCCGCTGGTTCAGCGCCACCGCATGGTGAACGAGGCGCTGGCCGATCTGTTGCGCGAGAGGGTGCACGCGCTGGCCATCACCGCCCGCACGCCGGCAGAAACGCCGCAGGGTGCCTGAGGATCGGCCTTGCAAACGGCCCGTTCAGCCCGCATCGGCCGCTGGCCTGTGCGCCAGCAGCATGTAGTTCACGTCCATGTCGTCATCCGCCTTCAGCCACTTGCCGGTGAGCGGATTGTAGATCACACCGGTGCGGTCGATCACCGCCATGCCCGCGTCCTCGAGCCATTCCTCCAGCTCCTCCGGCCGGATGAACTTCTCCCACTGATGCGTCCCGCGCGGCAGCCAGCGCAACACATATTCGGCGCCGATGATGGCCATGAGGAACGACTTTATGGTGCGGTTCAGCGTGGCGCAGAACATCAGCCCGTGCTCTCGCACCAGCGTGGCGCAAGTACGCACGAATTCGGGCTGGTCGTTCACATGCTCCAGCACCTCCATGTTCAGCACCACTTCATATTGCTCTCCCGCCGCCGCCAGCTCCTCCGCCGTGGCCACCCTGTAGTCAATGTCCACGCCCTCTTCCCGCGCGTGCACCAGCGCCGTCTTGATGTTCTTCTCGGAAGGGTCGATTCCGGTCACCCGCGCACCCATCCTCGCCAGCGGCTCGCTCAACAACCCGCCGCCACAGCCGATATCCAGCAGGCGCAGGCCGGAAAGCGGCCGCTCCGCCTGCGGATCGAGGCCGAAATGGGCGCACACGTGGTCGCGAATATATGTGAGGCGCACCGGGTTGAAGGCATGCAGCACGGCGAACTTGCCATCCGGCTTCCACCACTCCGCGGCGATGGCGGAAAAGCGCGCCACCTCCTCCTCGTCCACCGAGGGCGCCTGTGCGGTCTGCTCGGTCATCGCCCCTGTATCTCCCATCGTTTCAGCCGCGCCCAGCAAAGCCCGCGCGCCGGCAAAAGGCAAGCCCCGGCGCCGGACCGGACGGATCATCGCCCGCGCCGCCTGCCCTTCTTGCGTTTCGCCTTTTCCGCCACCGCTGCCGCGCGCGCCGCTCCCGGCTCCTCCAGCGTACTCCCGGCAGCCTGAGAGGCCGGGCCTTCCATTGCCTGCATCAGCTGTTCCCGCAGGCGCTTCACCTCGTCGCGCAACCGCGCCGCCTCCTCGAACTCCAGGTTGGCCGCCGCCTCGTACATGCGCTTCTCCAGCTCGGCGATGACCTCTTCCAGCGACCTGCCGTTCAGCGTGCCACGCACAGCCGCCGGGCCGGCGTTCACCGTCACGTGATCGGCCTCCCAAGGCGTCTCGATGATGTCCTCGATGCTCCGCTTCACCGTTTCCGGCGTGATGCCGTGCTCGGCGTTCCACGCCAGTTGCTTCTCGCGCCGACGCCTGGTTTCCCCAATGGCGCGCTTCAGCGAGCCGGTCATGGTGTCGGCATAGCAGATGACACGACCATCGACGTTGCGCGCGGCGCGCCCGAAGGTCTGGATGAGCGAGGTTTCGGAGCGCAGAAAGCCCTCCTTGTCGGCGTCCAGGATGGCCACCAGCGCGCATTCGGGAATGTCCAGCCCCTCGCGCAAGAGGTTGATGCCCACCAGCACGTCGAACACGCCAAGGCGCAGGTCACGGATGATCTCGATGCGCTCGATGGTGTCCACGTCCGAATGCATGTAGCGCACGCGCAGGCCCTGTTCGTGCATGAACTCGGTCAGATCCTCCGCCATGCGCTTGGTCAGCACGGTGATGAGCGCCCGCTGGCCCTTCGCCGCCACCGCCCGGCATTCGGCGATGACGTCTTCCACTTGGTTGGTGCAGGGCCGCACGATGACCTCCGGATCGACGAGCCCCGTGGGGCGGATGACCTGCTCGACGAATTCGCCGCCGGTCTGCTCCAGTTCCCACGGTCCCGGCGTGGCCGAGACGAAGATGGTCTGCGGCCGCAGCATGTCCCACTCCTCGAAGCGCAGCGGCCGGTTGTCCACGCAGGAGGGCAGCCGGAAGCCGAACTCGGCCAGCGTCGCCTTGCGGTTGTAGTCGCCGCGAAACATGCCGCCCAGCTGCGGCACCGTCACGTGGCTCTCGTCCACGAACAGGATGGCGTTCTCGGGGAGATATTCGAACAGGGTGGGCGGCGGCTCGCCTGGGCGGCGGCCCGTGAGATAACGCGAATAGTTTTCGATGCCCTTGCAGCTGCCGGTGGCCAGCATCATCTCGATGTCGAACAGCGTGCGCTGCTCCAGCCTTTGGGCCTCCAGCACGCGCCCGGCGGCGAGGAACGCCTCCACCCGCTCGCGCAGCTCGGCCTTGATCTTCTGCACCGCCTGCTCCAGCGTCGGCTTCGGCGTCACGTAATGCGAGTTGGCGTAGATGCGCACCTGCTCCAGTTTCGCCGTGCGCTTGCCCGTGAGCGGGTCGAACTCGACGATCTCCTCGATCTCGTCGCCGAACAGGGAGATGCGCCAGGCCCGCTCCTCCAGGTGCGAGGGCCAGACCTCGATGATGTCGCCGCGCACGCGGAAGCTGCCGCGGATGAAATTGGCGTCGTTGCGCTCGTATTGCAGCGCCACCAGATCGGCCGCGATGCGCTTCTGCTCGATGAACTGTCCCGCGTGCAGCGGCAGCGCCGTGGCGGCGTAGGTCTCCACGTCGCCCAGGCCATAGATGCAGGAGACGGAGGCCACCACGATCACGTCGTCGCGCTCCAGCAGGGCGCGGGTGGCCGAATGGCGCATGCGGTCGATCTGTTCGTTGATGGCGCTGTCCTTCTCGATGTAGGTGTCCGTCTTCGGCACGTAGGCCTCGGGCTGATAGTAATCGTAATAGGAAACGAAATACTCCACCGCGTTGTCCGGGAAGAAACTCCTGAACTCGCCGTAGAGCTGCGCCGCCAGGGTCTTGTTGGGCGCGAGAATGAGCGCCGGACGCTGCGTTGCCTCGATGATCCTGGCCATGGTGAAGGTCT
>JALUAB010000069.1 GCA_027051195.1 Hyphomicrobiales bacterium | reverse complement strand
GCGGCGAGCACGTCCGCAGCGCCGGATTTGGAGGACAGCGCCCGGTTGCCGTGCTTGGCCACGGGTACGTCGGCGCCGGCGGCGACGAAGGCCGAGGCGGTGGAGATGTTGTAGGAGCCCGAGGCGTCGCCACCGGTGCCGACGATGTCGATGGCGTCTTCCGGCGCCTCGACGGGCAGCATCTTCTCGCGCATCACCTCCACCGCGCCGGTGATCTCCTCCACCGTCTCGCCGCGCACGCGCATGCCCATCAGCAGGCCGCCGATCTGTGCGTCCGTGGCCTCGCCGGACATCATGACGGTGAAGGCCTCGCGCGCCTCCTCGCGGGTGAGCGGCTCGCCGGTGGCGACCCTGGCGATGAAGGGTTTCAGGGCGGTGAACTCGGACATGGGCGGCTCCCTCCTGCCGGTGCATTGTGCCGTTCGCGCCCTTGGTGCGGCAGGGCAGGGGGCTTGTCAAGCCGCTGCCTCATGCAGCCGGGGCGTCGGCGAGGATGCCTGCGCGGATGAGAAAGTTTTTCAGGAGCGCATGGCCGTGCTCGGTGGCGATGCTTTCCGGGTGGAACTGCACGCCGAAAATAGGCAGCTTGCGGTGCTGCAGGCCCATGATGAGGGCGCCCTTCTCCTTCGCCGTGCGGGCGGTCACCTCCAGCTCGGCAGGCAGGGTTTCCTCCTCCACGATGAGCGAATGGTAGCGCGTGGCGGTGAAGGGCTGGGGCAGGCCGCGGAAGACGCCCTCGCCGATGTGGTGGATATCGTCCGTCTTGCCGTGCATCAGCTCCGGCGCGCGGATGACCTTGCCGCCGAAGGCCTGGCCGATGCTCTGATGGCCGAGGCATACGCCCAGCAGCGGGATTTCATGCTCGGCGGCGGCGCGCACCAGATCGACGGAGATGCCGGCCTCCGCAGGCGTGCAGGGGCCGGGGGAGATGACGATGGCGCGCGGCTTCATGGCCAGAGCCTCTTCCACCGTGATGGCGTCGTTGCGGTGCACGGCGATGTCGAGCTCGCGGCCCATATGAAGCCCCACCTCACCGAGGTAGTGCAGCAGGTTGAAGGTGAAGCTGTCGTAATTGTCCAGCAGCAGGATCATTGCCCTTTCCTCCCGCCGGCGAAGCGTGTCTCAGGTGTTTCAAGGATGCGACGAGTGCGCCTCTTCCCCTTGCCTGTCATCCCCGGGCTTGTCCCGGGGATCCAGCAAGCACTGCTGTAACTGGTGCGCTTGTGATTCTGGATTGCCGGGACAAGCCCGGCAATGACGCATTTGTTTGCGCCCGTGGCAAGGTAGAGACATGCCCTGTGCGTATTTACCGTTTTTGTCGGCTGCCTCATTGCCCCTTCCTCCCGCCGGCGAAGCGCGCGGCCTCCTCGGCGGCGCGAAACAGCGCGCGCGCCTTGTTCTCGCATTCCTTCTGCTCCAGCCGCGGGACGGAATCGGCGACGATGCCCGCGCCCGCCTGAACGTGCATGCGCCCGTCCCTGACGATGGCCGTGCGCAGCACGATGGCCGTGTCCATGTCGCCGGCGGCGGAGAAATAGCCCACGCAGCCGGCGTAGATGCCGCGGCGGGAAAGCTCCAGCTCGTCGATGATCTCCATGGCCCGCACCTTCGGCGCGCCGGAGACGGTGCCGGCAGGAAACCCGGCGATCAGCGCGTCCAGCGCGTCCTTGTCAGCGTGCAGGCGGCCTTCCACGTTGGAGACGATGTGCATCACCTGGCTGTAGCGCTCAATCACGAAGCGCTCCGTCACCTCCACGGAACCGATCTCGGCCACGCGGCCGACGTCGTTGCGGCCGAGGTCGAGCAGCATCAGGTGCTCGGCCAGCTCCTTCGGATCGGAGAGCAGCTCTTCCTCCAGCGCCTTGTCCTCTTCCGGCGTGCGGCCACGGCGGCGGGTGCCGGCAATGGGGCGGATGGTCACCCTGCCGTCGCGCACGCGCACGAGGATTTCCGGGCTGGAGCCGGCAATGGCGAAGTCGCCGTAGTCGAGGTAGTAGAGGTAGGGCGAGGGGTTGGTGCGCCTGAGCGCCCGGTAGAGTGCCAGCGGCGAAAGCGGAAACTCGGCGGAGAAACGCTGCGATAACACCACCTGGAAGATGTCTCCGGCGCGGATGTATTCCTTCGCCCGCTCCACCATCTCCATGTAGCGCTCCGGCGGCGTGTTGGAGACCGGCTCGGGCAGGGAGATCTCCACCGCCGGTTCGGCCAGCAGGGCCGGGTCGATAGGGCCGGAAAGCCTGGCGATGACCTCCTCCAGCCGCGTCTGCGCACGCTTGTAGGCCACCTCGGCGGAAACGCCGGGCTCCGGTCGCACCGGGGTGACGATGACCATCTCGTCGGCCACCGAATCGAAGATGACCATGACCGTGGGGCGGATCATCAGCGCGTCCGGCAGGCCCAGATCGTCCGGGTTGTCGTCCGGCAGGCGCTCCATGAAGCGCACCATGTCGTAGCCCATGTAGCCGAAGATGCCGGCAGCCATGGGCGGCAGGCCGGCGGGCAGGTCGATGCGGCTTTCCGCCAGCAGGGCGCGCAGGGAATCGAGCGGCTGGCGTGCGTCTTCCTCGAACGGGCCGTTCACGTCCTGCAGTGCCATGCGGTTCAGATACGCCCTGCCGCCTTCCACCTTCCAAACCACGTCCGGGTTCAGACCGATGAGCGAATAGCGCCCGCGCACGGCGCCGCCCTCCACCGATTCCAGCAGGAAGATGTGCTGCGCACCGGGCTTGAGCTTCAAAAGGGCGGAAACGGGGGTTTCGAGGTCGGCCACCAGCCGCGTGGCCAGCACCTGCGGTTCGCCGGCCTCGTAACGGGCGGCGAAATCCTGGAATGAGGGCGATATGCGCATGGCGAGCGGCAGGTTCATGGCGTTGGCATTCCCGGGATGCTCATAACCGACGGGGCAGGGGCTTTCATTTACTGTCCGGCACCGGTGGCCTGTTGCCAGAGCTTCATGTTTATCTTCACGTCATAGGCCTGTTGCAGGGCGGCTATGAACTGCGCGCCGGTGTCTGCGGCCAACGCTCGCGCAAGCACGATGCGCAGGGCCTTCGTCTCGTCCGACTTCGCGCCCAGCGGCGGCGTGGGGCGCGGTTTCACCTTCATCAGCCAGGCCTTGCGCCCATCGGGAGAAACGGCCACAGCGAACCCGCCCGGCTTCGCACTGAACAGGGTGCGCACGGCGATGGTAGGGAAGTCCGGCCGGGCGTCGTTGCGGCCCAGATTTTCGATGGTCTTCACCGTCGTGCCCAGCTCCTCGGCGATGGACGCCAGCGGCGTGCCGGCTTCGGCCTTTTTCTTGAGCGCCTCGGCCTTGCGACGCAGCCCGGCGGCCAGCGCCTGCGCCTTCCACGCGGCCAGCACCCTGTCCTTCACCTTGTCGAAGGGAATGGGGCCGGCGGGCACGACCTTTTCCACCTCGAACCAGGCGAAGCCGTCGTTGCCCAGCTCCACCACGTCGTTGTCAACACCCGGCTCGCTTTGGAAAGCCTCCGCCAGCACCTGCTCGCCACCGGGCACCGTCACAGGCCTGCCGTCCGGACCGGTGCCGTCACGCGCCACCGGCGGCGTGGTTGCCAGCTCCAGCCCCAGTGCGGCGGCGGCTTCTGCCAGCCCCTGGCCGGAGGCGCGGGCTTCCTCGATCCTGTCGTAATATTCCGCGACGAGATCGCGCGCCTTTTCCATCTTCTGGTATTTTTCCAGCTCCTTCTTCGCTTCTTCGAAAGGCGTTTCGCGCGCCGGGGCCACCTTGACCACTTTCACCAGAAATACGCCCAGCGGCGTTTTCACCGGCCCGGCCACCTCGCCTTCACCGGCGGCGAATGCGGCCCTGGCCAGCGCCTTGTCGGGGAACTGCTTCTTCTCGTAGGGGCCGATGCGCACGTCAGCGGGTTCGAGCTTGCGTTCGCTCAACAGCCTCTCCCATGTCTGCGCGCCGCCGTTCAGCGCATCGAGAGCTTTTTTCGCCTCTTCCTCCGAATTGAAGCGCAGCTGCTCCACGGTGCGCCTTTCGGGCTGGAAGAAGCGGTTTTTCTGTTGATCGTAGAGACGCTTCAGCTCGTCTTCCGACACCTTAACCTGCGTGGCCAGGGATTCCGGCGTGATGGCCAGCACGCGGAGGACGCGCCGCTCCGGGGCGGTGAACCGCGCCCTGTTCTCCTCGTAGAACTTCTTCAGCGTGGCATCGTCAGGCAGCGGCAGGGTTGCCTCGTCTGCGACGATGACCACGTATTCGGCATCGCGTCTCGCATTGCGGAAGGCATGCACCTTTTCCAGCAGGGTTTTCGGCGCGCTCATGTCCGCCGTGATGGCGGCCATGACGCCGTTGCCCAGCAGGGCGGTGCGTTCTTCATCGAGAAACTGCCGTTCGGTCAGCCCGGCGGAAAACAGCGCCTGCTGGAAGCGCTGGCGATCGAACGCGCCATCAGGGCCAGCGAATTGCGGCATGGATTTCACGCGCGCCGCAATGAACTCGTCCGGCAGGGAGAGATTCAGGCGGCGGGTGGCTTCCTTGAGCACCGCCTCGCGGATGAGCTGCACGAGCAACTGTCTGTCCAGCCCCATGCGGCGGGCGTCATCCGGGGTGACGGCGCGGCCGGTCTGGCGCGCGATCTGCTGCAGCATGGAGCGAAAGCGATTCGTGTAAGTCTGCACGGAAATAGTGCTTTCTCCGGCGGAAATCAACGTCTCCTCCGGTTTCACGCGCACCATGTCGGATACACCCCAGATGGCGAAGCTCATGGCCAGCACGCCGATGAAGATCTTCGCGACGATGCCGCCCGACTTGCTGCGCAAAGTGCTGAGCATGGAAACGGAAACCTCGTGTTGCCGGGCGCGTGGCCCTACCATGACCGGTTCGCGCGCATATTAAGGCCTGCGCCGCGTCATTCAAGCACTTCTCTTGCGGGAGCAGGCCTGCTATCAGGGCGGCCGGAAACATGCAAGCATTCAACCGTGGAGGGGAACCGGATCATGCCCACGCACACCTTTCCGCCGCTGGTGGCCGGCAACTGGAAGATGAACGGAACGCTTGCCTCGCTGGCCGAGGTGGAGGCGCTGATGGACAAGCTCGAGGGTGCGAACCCGGCGTGCGACGTGATGATCTGCCCGCCGTTCACGCTCATTCACCCGATGGCGCAGAGGCTGGGCGATTCGCGCATCGCGCTGGGCGGGCAGGACTGTCACTGGGAGGTCAGTGGCGCGCACACCGGCGATATCGCGGCGGAGATGATCGCCGATCTGGGCGGCGCGGCGGTAATCGTCGGGCATTCGGAGCGGCGCACGGATCACGGGGAGACGGACGAGATCGTGCAAAAGAAGGCGGCCGCGGCGCATCGTGCCGGGCTGGTGGCCATCATCTGCATCGGCGAGACCATCGACGAGCGCAAGGCGGGCAGGACGCTGGAGGTGCTCTCCACCCAGATCGCCGGTTCCCTGCCGGAGGGCTGCGACGCCGCCAACACCATCATCGCGTATGAGCCGGTGTGGGCCATCGGCACGGGGCTGACGCCGACCACGGAGGAGGTGGCGGAGGCGCACGCCCACATCCGCAAGGAGCTGGCGGCGAAGGTGGGCGGCGCGGAAGAGGCCTCCCGCGTGCGCATCCTCTACGGCGGATCCGTGAAGCCGAACAATGCGAAGGAGCTGATGGCCGTTCAGAACGTCAATGGCGCGCTGGTGGGCGGCGCCTCGCTGAAGGCGGAGGATTTCTTCGGCATCATCTCGGCGTATCTATGAGGCCGGGCATGCCGGCGCCTTGCCAAGCGGGTGTGGCAGGGCTAGAGGAGACGTGACAGTTTCGGGAGCGCGCGGGCGCTCCCGGTTTCGTTGATGCACACGGGGAGTCGCCAACATGGAAGCGGTGCTGCTGACCATCCATCTCATCGTCACCATCGCGCTCATCGGCGTGATCCTGCTGCAGCGTTCGGAAGGCGGGGCGCTGGGCATCGGTGGCTCCGGCGGCGGCAACCTGTTCTCCGCCCGCGGCGCGGCCAACGCGCTCACCCGCACCACGGCCATCCTCGCGGTGGTGTTCTTCCTCACTTCCATATCGCTCACCATCCTTTCCGTGCGGGCGAACAAGCCGGCATCCGTGTTCGATCAGGGGACGCCGGCGACGCAGCAGGGCAACCCCGCCCCGGCCACTCCGGTGCTGCCGAAGCTGCCGGGTGGCGCGCCGGAGCTGCCCACCGCGCCCGGGAAGTGACGTTACGGGCTGCGGAATGCAGCCGGCTGTGGACAAGGCGATCCTGATGAATCGACAGGCCCAAGGGAATCGGCCATAGCTCTCTGACATGACCCGTTATGTCTTCATCACCGGTGGCGTGGTGTCCTCCCTGGGCAAGGGCATCGCATCCGCGGCGCTGGGCGCGTTGCTCATCGCACGAGGATATCGCGTGCGCCTGCGCAAGCTGGATCCGTATCTGAACGTCGATCCGGGCACCATGAGTCCGTATCAGCACGGTGAGGTGTTCGTGACCGACGACGGCGCGGAAACCGACCTCGACCTGGGCCACTACGAGCGCTTCACCGGCCGCAACGCGGTGCGCGACGACAACATCACCACCGGCCGCATCTACCAGCGGATCATCGCCAAGGAGCGGCGCGGCGATTACCTGGGCGCGACGGTGCAGGTGATTCCGCACGTGACCGACGAGATCAAACAGTTCATCCTCTCCGGCAACGAGGGCTACGACTTCGTGCTGTGCGAGATCGGCGGCACGGTGGGTGACATCGAGGCGCTGCCTTTTTTCGAGGCCATCCGCCAGCTGGGGAACGAGCTGCCGCGCGGTGCCACGGCCTACCTGCACCTGACGCTGGTGCCCTACATCCCTGCGGCGCGGGAGCTGAAGACCAAGCCCACGCAGCATTCGGTAAAGGAGCTACGCAGCATCGGCATCCAGCCGGACGTGCTGCTGTGCCGGGCCGACCGCGAGATCCCGGAGGGCGAACGGCGCAAGATCGCGCTGTTCTGCAACGTGCGGCCCGAGGCGGTGATCCAGGCGCTGGACGTGAAGTCCATCTACGACGTGCCGGCGGCCTACCATGCGGAAGGGCTGGACACGGAAATCCTGCGCGCCTTCGGCATCGAGGGCGTACCGGCGCCTGATCTTGCGTGCTGGAAGGAAATCTCCGAGCGCATCCACAACCCCGAGGGCGAAGTGACCATCGCCGTGGTGGGCAAATACACGGGGCTGATCGACGCCTACAAGTCGCTCATCGAGGCGCTGACCCATGGCGGCATCGCCAACCGGGTGCGGGTAAATATCCGCTGGATCGAATCGGAGATCTTCGAGCAGGAAGACCCGGCGCCGTATCTGGAGGACGTGCATGGCATCCTGGTGCCCGGCGGCTTCGGCGAGCGCGGCGCAGAAGGCAAGATCATGGCCGCGAAGTTCGCCCGCGAGCACGGGGTGCCGTATTTCGGCATCTGCTTCGGCATGCAGATGGCGGTGATCGAGGCGGCGCGCAATCTCGCCGGCATCGAGAAGGCCTGCTCCACGGAGTTCGGCCCGTGCGAGGAGCCTGTGGTGGGTTTGATGACCGAGTGGATGAAGGAAGGCGAACTGCAACAGCGCTCCGAGAACACCGATCTGGGCGGCACCATGCGGCTGGGGGCTTACGAGGCGGTGCTGAAGGAAGGTTCGCGGGTGGCGGGAATCTATGGCGCCACGCGCATTTCCGAGCGACATCGTCACCGCTACGAGGTGAACACGGCCTATCGCGAGCGGCTGGAGGAGGCGGGGCTGGCATTTTCCGGCATGTCACCGGATGGGCTGTTGCCGGAAGTGGTGGAATATCCCGATCATCCCTGGTTCATCGGCGTGCAGTATCATCCGGAGCTGAAGTCACGCCCGTTCGAGCCGCATCCGCTGTTCGCGTCGTTCATCGAGGCGGCGGTGCACCAAAGCCGGCTGGTATGAGCGCGACGAGAGCGAATCGCGTAACATGGCCCGGGGTGGCCGCAGGCCCCGGCAAGCGGGGCGTGGAAAGCCGGGAATGGAGCGCGGCATGATATTTTCCGCCGGCATTTCGACTGGGTGGAGCGGCACGGCCCTGCGCTGGCTGGCGGCGTGCGTCCTGCTGCTGGCGCTGGTGGTGCCGCTGGCGGCGCAGGAATCCACCCCCGCCGCGGATGGCACCGCGCCCGCGAACGTCGTGAAAATGGACGCCGCGCTGAGAGGGGCGGTGGAAGAGGCGAAGGCCGCTGCCGGACGGGCGGAGCGCAAGGCGGCGGAGGCGGAACAGGAGCTGGCGCGCATTCGGCTGCAGGTGGAGCGGCCGGATGTGGACGAGAAGGTGCTGCAGGACCTGCGGGCGCGGCTGAATGCCCTGAGCCTGCTGCTGCTGGGCGAACGCAAGAAGCTGGAGGCGCCGCTGGCGCACATGCGCCAGCAGCTGGAGGCGCTGGGTCCGGCGCCGAAGGAGAAGGAGGCGGAAGACCCGGCGATTTCCGCCAAACGGGATCTCATAGCGCTGATGGTGCGACGGCTGGAAGCGGCCGACCGGCAGCTGGAGCTGCTCATCGTGCAGGCGCGGCAGCTGGCGGAGCGGGCGGCGGAGCGTCAGCGGGCGCTGTTCTTCTCGGAGGTGCTAAAACCGGCGCGCTCGGTGCTCAACCCGCTGCTGTGGCTGGACGGGCTGGCTACCCTGCCGGATTTCTGGGAGCGGTTCACCGCTCTCGCCTCCAGCTGGCTGGGGCGGGAGGGACGCGCCGGCATTCTGGTGGCGCTGGGGCTGATGACGCTCTCGCTGCTGGTCGTGGGGCGGCTCTGGCGGCAGTGGCGCGGGCCGTGGGAGGCGGGTGAAAAACCGGCGGACGAAGTGCGCCGAATGTGGCAGGCGCTGCGGGTGCCGCTGTTCGTGGCGCTCATCACATTCCTGCTGCTGGCGCTCATCAAACTGGCGCTGTTCGCGCTGGGGGCGCCGTCACCGCGGGTGGAGCGCATGCTCTCGGCGCTGGCGGGCGGGGTGATGTATGCGGCAGTGCTCATCGCGCTGGCGCGGGGGATCCTGAGGCCGCGCACGCCGCACATGCGGCTGGTGGACATCGCCGATGCCGGAGCGCAGAGGGCCTATCGGCTGATCATTCTCGTCGCTGTTCTGCACGGTTTCGATCTGTTCATCACGAAAGTGGCGGCGGAACTGTTCCTGCCGCTGGCCTTTTCCGAGGCCTGGGCGGCGACGATGGCGCTGGCGCACGTGGCGCTGGCGTGGATGCTGGTGCTGACGCTCAGGCGGGCGCAGGCGCTTTCGACGCCGGCGGGCGAAACGGCGGGGGATACCGCTGCGCCGGATCATTTCCTGTTCGGCTGGGTGCGATACGTCTTTCACGTCATCCTGCTGCTGCTGGTGGTCATCGTCGTCGCGTTGCTGGCGGGTTATGTGGCGCTGGCGCATTTCATCGCGCGGCAGATGGTGTTCACCGCGGCGCTGGTCAGCGCGCTCTACCTGCTGCACCACCTGGCGGACGCTCTGGTGAAGAGCGCCTTCGACCCGCGCTCTCCGGTGGGGCGTTTCCTGCGGCAGGATCTGCTGTTCAGCGACAACGCCATCGCCCGGGCCAGTGTGACCTTTTCCACCCTGGTGGACGTGCTGACGGTGCTGGTGGGTCTGCCGCTGGTGCTGATGCAGTGGGCGGTGAACTGGTTCGACGTGCTGGCCTGGGTGCGGCAGGTGTTCTTCGGTTTCAAGGTGGGCAACATCACCATTGAGCCGGCCAACATCCTGCTGGGATTGGTGGTTTTCGTCATCGGCCTGATGCTGGTGCGGCTGCTGGTGATGTGGCTGGACAGGCGGGTGCTCTCGCGTTCGGACATGGACGAGGGCATACGCCACTCCATCCTCACGGTTTCGCGCTACACCGGTATCGTGGGGGCGTTCCTGGTGGCGCTCTCCGTGGCGGGGGTGAACCTCACCTCGCTCGCCTTCTTCGGCGGCGCGCTGGGCATCGGTATCGGCTTTGGCCTGCAGACCATCGTCAACAATTTCGTCTCCGGGCTCATCCTGCTGGCGGAGCGGCCGATAAAGGCCGGCGACTGGATACAGGTTTCCGGGGGCGAGGGGCTGGTGAAGCGCATCAAGGTGCGATCGACGGAGATCGAGACGTTCGACCGCTGCACCATCATCGTGCCCAACTCGCAACTCATTTCCGAGCCGGTGTCCAACTGGTTCCACGATAACCGCATGGGCCGCGTGCGGGTGCCGGTGGGCGTTTCCTACGACGCCGATCCGGACGTGGTGCAGGAAATTCTGCTGAAATGCGCCCGGGCGCATCCGCGGGCGCTGGCCAGCCCGGCACCGTTCGTGCTGTTCACCGGGTTCGGCGACAATTCGCTGGATTTCGAGCTGAGGCTCTACATCGGCGATGCGGGGTATCGCGCTTCGACGGCGTCGGATCTTCGATTCGCCATCTTCCGGGAGCTGAAGAAGGCGGGCATCGAGATTCCGTTCCCGCAGCGGGACGTGCACGTGCGCTCGCTGCCGCCGGAGATGTTCGACCGCGGGGAGCTGCCGGGCAAGAATGTGTGAACCTGAAGCGCCGTCGCTTCGTATCCCCGATTGTTTTCTTGCGCTGAAGCGCACGGCACCGGCCCTCGCCCCCATCCGACCATCAAAATTGTCGGATCCGCGTGGTCAGGTAGGGGCGAGGGCCTTCCTTTTCATCCCACCCCACCCAACCCCCGATAGTGTGGGCAAGTGGTTGGGTGAGGGCGCGGGGCGGATAAACCACGCCTGAAGTCCGTTTTCCTCAATTCAGGATTTCGCGAACGCTCTCGATGACGCGGCGGATGTGGGGCAGGGCGGCACGCGCCGCCTCGCGTCCGGCGTCGATGATTTCCGCGCCGCGGTCGAAATCGAAAGTGCCGATGTGCGGCAGCAGCGGGCGGATGAGCACATGCGGCGGTTCGCCGGCGAGGCGGGCGCGGGTGATCTGCGCCTGCATGATGTCTATGGCGCCGGTGACGACATCCACGTAGCCCGGCGCGCGTTCGCCGCGGATCACCTCCGGCAGGATACGGCGCAGGGGCTGGGCGAGGAAGCCGGGGAGGTATTCCGCCAGTGTTTCCAGCGGGTCGCCTTCCGGCTGTTCCGGCAGGCGGTGGCGCAGCGCGATTTCCTGATCCAGTGCCACGGCGATGATGACATCCGCACCCAGGGCGCGGGCGGCGGAGACGGGCACGGGATTGGTGACGGCGCCGTCGAGCAGCCAACGGCCATCGCGATACACCGGGGCGATGACGCCGGGCATGGCCATGGAGGCGTGAATGGCGGAGAGCACATCGCCGTGGCGCAGCCAGACCTCCGCACCGCTGACGAGTTCCGTGGCCACGGCGAGAAAGGGGAGGGGGAAGTCTTCCATGTGGCCGGAGATGCCGAGGCGCTCCAGTTCGGCGATGATTCCGCGGCCGGTGACGATGCCGCCACGGGAAAAGCGCAACTCCACCGTGGCCAGCACCTGACGCATGGTGAGCTCAAGCACCCGGCGCTTCAGGTTTTCCAGCGCGCCACAGGCGTGGGCCGCGCCCACAAGCGCGCCGGCGGAGCTGCCGGCGATGATGTCGATGGGCACATCGGCCTGCAGCAGCACCTCCAGAACGCCGATGTGGGCCCAGCCCCGGGCGGCGCCGGAGCCCAGCGCCAGCGCCACGCGGGGGCGGGAAGCCTTGTTCGTTCGCGCCATGCTGACAAACCCGTAATTTCGCTGCTCTGGCCTTGTCGCCGATTTTCAGGATAGACTGTGCGGGTCAACAATACGAGCCCGCCGCAGGGTGGCAGGGCGGGCCGCATCCGGGGTGAGGAAACGACCAGAAGGAGCCAGATGCCATGTTCAGACCCGATCGACGCCTATTCATCGCATCGCTGCTGGCATTGCCGGCGGCGCGGGGTTTCGTTTCGTCCGCCGGGGCGGAGGAAAAACTCGCCTGCACCAAGTGGACGATGACCGAGGACGGACTGCACAATCAGCCGTGGTTCATCCAGAATTCGTTCCTCGACCTCAAGGAGGAGCTGCAGGCGGCTAAGGAGGCCGGCAAGCGGCTGGTGATCGTGGTGGAGCGCAAGGGCTGCCCCTATTGCGCGAAGATGCACGAGGTCTATTTGCAGAAGCCTGAAATCTGCGCCTTTCTGCGCAAGCATTTCGCCTTCCTCCAGATCAATCAGCAGGGGGCGCGGGAGGTTACGGACTTCGACGGCGAAAGCATGCCGGAGAGCAAATGGTACCGCAAATACAAGGCGTTCTTTACGCCCAACGTCATTTTCATCGATGACGACGTGGAGAACATCGGCAAGAAGTCGGTGGGGAAGCGCATCGTTGCGCGCATGGATGGGCTGTGGCCGGAGGACGCCTTTCTCGCCATGTTCGAATATGTGCAGGATCGCGGCTACGAGAAGGGCGGGTTCGTGAAGTGGCTCACCAGCCGCAAGAAGTCGGCCGGGTGATGGCGCGCGCAACTGCAATGGCCCGGTTGAGGCGACCATGAATGCTCACCGGCGGAGGCATGTTCTCCGCCGGTTTTTCATGTGCCGGCCTCAGCCTTCGCCACAGCGGGCGAACCAGGCGCTGAGCAGGCCCAGCAGGGCGGCCAGCAGCAGCCAGATCCAGTAATGCTCCGCCACCACCATGTAGTCCTTGAAATTCCAGAAATCCATCGCGTTCCCCCGATAGTTTCAGAGCCTTGTTCCGGTGCGCCTCATTCGGGCTTCAGCACCTTCACCTCGATGCGGCGGTTGAGCGCGCGGCCTTCCTCCGTGGCGTTGCTGGCGATGGGGAAGGTGGGGCCGGCGCCCTCGGTGGTGAGCCTGTCGGCGGTGATGCCGGCACCCACAAGCGCGTTCTTCACCGTCTGCGCGCGGCGGGCGGAAAGCTCCTTGTTATGCTGGAAATTGCCGCGGTTGTCCGTGTGGCCGACGATGTGAAATCGCAGGCCCGGGCACTTGCGGATGAGATTGGCCAGCCGCGCCACCACCGCGATGCCTTCACTGGTGAGCAGGTCACTGTCGGTTTCAAAGCGGATGTGATGATCCTTCAGGAAGGCGTTGATGTCGCGCTGGCATTTCTCCACGTCCGCCACCGGTTGCGAGGCCGGCTGCGGCTGCGCCTCCTGCGCCGGCAGCACGACGATGGCACCGGCAAAGGTCTCCTGCGTGGTGTTGCCGGCCTCGTCGCCGACCACCACGGTCACGTCATGCCTGCCCTCGGGCAGCGCCTCCGGCAGCGCCAGCTTCCAGCTGCCGTCCGTCTTCACCAGCGCCGAACCTTCCGCGCCCAGCTCCCAAGTCTTGCCGTCCACGGTCATTTTCATGGCCGTCACGTCTGCTGGCAGGGTGCCGGTGAGCACCGGCTTCTCGCCGGTCTTCACGGTCACGCCATCCACCCGCGGCACGTCGGGCGGGGTGGTGTCGATGACCACTTCCCGGTTGGCGGAGGCGGCGTGCCCGGCGGCATCGATGACGCGCGCGACGACATGGTGCCTGCCTTCCGACAAGGGGGCGGGCGGATAGAGCTTCCACACCTTGCCCTCGACCTTCAGAGCATCGGTCTGGCCCATGACGAACTTGCGGCCGTCCAGCTCCACCTCCAGGCTCTTCGCCTCTTTCTCGCCGGGCCAGGTGCCGGAAATGACAGCACGCGGATTGTTGGCCAGCAGGGCGTCGATAACCGGCGGATGCGCGGTGGGCGCGGGTGCCCGCGTAGGCTCGGGCGCCGGTTGCGGCGCCGGTTGCGGCGCGGGTTCCGGTTTCGATTTCACCTCGAAGGAGGCGGTGCTTTCCCGGGCGTTGCCGGCGGCGTCGGCGACGCGCATCCGCAGCTTGTGCGTTCCGGGTTTCAGCGGCGCATCGGTGGTGAGTACCCAGCGGTCACCGGCCACCTTCAGCCTGGGCGATTCGCCCAGCACGTGCTTCTCGCCGTCCAGCTCCACGTCGAGGCTCTTCGCGTCGTCCGACGGCCAGGTGCCGGAGATGACGGCGTGCGGATCGTTCGCCACCAGCGCGGTGAAGGCGGCGGGCGCGGGCGGCGTGGCGTCCACGGTGAAGGCCTTCGGCCAGCTCTTCGTGGCGGTGTTGCCGGCGGCGTCGGCCACGGCGACAGCGACCTCGTGCGGTCCTTCCTTCAGTCCGGCGGCGGGCAGGGCGAGCCGCCAGTGGCCCTTGCCGTCCGTGGTCAGCTCCTTCGCCTTGCCCAACGTGAAGAGCCTGTCGTCCACCTTCACGACGAGGCCGGCAGCGTCCTTTTCCGGCCAGCTTCCGGACAGCAGCCAGCGCCCGTCCTTCAACTCGGCTCCCTCGAAGGTCGGTTCGGCCGGCGGCGTGGCGTCCACGGTCAGCTCGCCGGTGGTGGCGTCGCGCGCCTCGCGGCCGTCCACGGTGACGATGGCGACGACATCATGGGCGCCATCGGCCGGCAGCTCAGCGAGGGTGAGCGTCCATTTTCCGCCCTCGGCCTTCAGCGCCGGCGCCTTGCCCAGTTCATAGCGTTTGCCGGCGACCTCGATGACAAGGGTGGCCCCGGGGAGCGGCTTCCATGTGCCGGAGATGGCGACGGGCGCCTTCGTGGCCAGCGCCTTGTCCACCGTCGGGGCGCCGAGCGGAGAGATCTTCAGATCGCCTGCCGTCACCCGGCGAATGCCCCGCACGTGCAGCACCGTGCGTCGCGCGGCGTTGCGCGCCGATTCGGAGGGCGCCACGCCGGAAAGGATTGCGTCGCGGCCCTCGACGGAGACCTTCGCCCACTTCGCGCCGGCGCTCTTCAGCGCGGCCTCGGCCTTTTCCTTCAGGTTCGCCTCCAGCGCCGGCCGGGACAGGTACCACGCGCCCGCGCCCAGCAGCACCAGCGGCAACAGCCCCCACAGCAGGCGGCGCTTGCGGCCCGCTCGCCCCCGGTATGTGCTCATGGAATTCGCTCCCCCGTTTCCCTCTTCCCGTCACGGGGCCCCTTGGCCGGACCCTTGCGCGCGCGATGGTAGCAAAAGCCCACACGCGTGTCGAACCCGATATGCTTCATTCCGGTTTTCCGCAGGGAAAACATGCGCCAAAGAGCGCATTGCACGCGCTGTTAAAAAGTGGCAGACCGCCTGCGGGAACGACTACGAAGCGGCGCCGGGAATCAGAATCGGGAGCCATGCCATGCCCGTGCCATTCGTGCAGAAGGCGCTCACAATCGACCTTTCCACCGGCGCGCACGAGGTGCGCGAGATCCAGCCGAGGGAGATGGTCCTGGGGCCGCTGGATTTCGGCTGGAAGGAATATCGCAAGGACAGGGACGTGTTCACCTTCGGCGAGGGGCCGCTGGCTTCCTCGGCGCTGCCCGGCGCGCGGCGGCTGGTGTTCTGCGCCCATTCCGACCAGTGGGAGGGATTCTACATCTCCTCCATGGGGGGCGCGGCGCATACCTTTCAGCATGTGGGCGTGAACTACGTGGCGCTGAAGGGAAGCGCGGCGGAGCCTTCCGTGCTGCTGCTGCACAACCGCGGCGATGGGCCGGAGGTGCGCATCGAGCCGCTGCCCGATTTCGAGGAGATCTGGGCCGGCTACGAACACGAGGGCAAGACGCTCATCGGCGTGTTCGCTCTGCAGCAGGCGCTGATGGACAGATATGGCGGCGAATACAATCCGCGGCGGGTGCGCATCGCCGTGGTCGGCCCCGCGGCGGCGCGCACGAAGGAGGGAGCCATCGCCTCCAATCCGGTCAAGAAGGGGGCGTTGCACCCGGCTGTGGTGGATCTGGCCGGACGCGGCGGGCTGGGCTCGCGGCTGTTTCGCCGGCACAACATCGTGGGCATCGTCTTCGGCGGTGACTGGATGGATCCCGCGGGCATGAAGGCCAAGGAGCTGAACCCGTGGTTTCAGGAGCACTTCGGGGACAAGATGACCCAGGTGGACATGGCCTCCTGCGTGAAATACCACTATAACGAAAAGCTGGGCACGGGGGGCACCTTCGGCTCCAATTACGCCACTCTGAAAGACCGGGTGATGACCTTCAACTACCGCTCCACCCGGGAGCCGCTGGAAAGGCGGCTGCGCCACTGGCAGACCTTCATTCACGATCACTATCTGGCGCAGTTCAACGAGGAAACCATCAGGCCGAAGAAATTCGACCACTGCGGTGAGCCGTGTTCGGTGGCGTGCAAGAAGATCCGCGGCGAATACAAGAAAGACTACGAGCCATATCATTCGCTGGGGCCGCAGTGCGGTGTGTTCGATCAGCGGGCGGCGGAGAAGCTGAACTACCATGCCGACGCCATGGGCTTCGACGCCATCCAGATAGGCGGCATGCTGGCCTGGCTGATGGAGTGCGTGAGCACCGATCTCATCGATCCGGCCGAATTCGGCCTGCCGCCGAAAGAGCGGATGAACTTTCCGCGCTTCCTGACCGAGCCGGGCGAGGAATTCGACATCGAGCGCGATTCCATGCGCAACGCCGAGTGGTGCATCGCCGCCATGGACGCCATCCTGAACGACGAGCGCGCCGAACTGTTCCGCAAGGGATACCGGGTGGCGGCGGTGGCGCTGGCGGAGCGGGGATGCCTGGACGTGGCGGTGTATCTGGCCAACGGCGAGGAAGGCTGCATGGTGCCCAACCAGTATTGGGTGCCGGGCATGGGCGCGCCGATGCCCATCATGGGCAAGTATTACGTCTATTACGGCAGCGATTTCCTGCCACCTGAAGACCTGGGCCGGCGCTGCGTGGAGCGGATGGTGCACGAGATGATCAACGACAACTGCGGTGAATGCCGGTTTCATCGCGGCTGGGCGGAGGCGCTGCTGCCCATCATCGTGAACGAGCGCTTCGGCCTGCATGTGGACTTTCGGGCCCATCACTTCCGGCTGGCCAAGGAGATCTTCGACCATCAGGGACACCTGGCGCGACCGTGGCCGACCATGCGGATGGCCGAGATGCTGAAGGGGTATCTGGAAAACTTCGCGCCGGAATCGGTTTCCACGGAAGGCGAGGTGCAGCTGCTGGAGTTCAGGGAAGAGGAACCCATCGAGGCGCTGCATCACTTCTGGGCGGTCATCCGCGCCGGTGTTGAGCGTGCCTTCCGGCTGGGGCCGGAGGCCATTCCGAGGGTGCTGACGCCGAAGCAGCAGCGAGAGAAATACGCGCTGCGTTGAGCCGTTTGGTCGCAGGGGACGTGGTGGGCTGCTTCCACCGGAGCCGGCATGGCATGGTAGCCGCGCAGTTGCTTCCCGGGGCGCAATCGGCAGGATTCCGTTAACCTTCGTTTCAGCTTTTCCTTCCGCTTCAACGGGTGTTAAGGGTGGCGCGGGCATGATTGTCCCGTGCCGGCGAAACTCCGCGTGCGGGCCGCCGGCGCCGCGTGTTCGTCCAGTCAGTGGGTAGGGAGATCATGGTCATGCGCGTGAAGGGTATCGCCGCCGCGGCGGGGCTGATGGCGGCCGTGTCGTCCTGGGGGGTGGCGCAGGCCGAGGTGGTGACGTCGCCGAGCAAGGCTCTCGCGCTGATGACGGAAGCGCGGGTGGCCGGCGAGAAATGCGGTTATCTCTCCGCCGCAGAGCGGCGCGAACTCACCGAATATGCGGCGCGGGTGGAGCTGGTTGCGGTGCGCAGGGCCGGGGCGGCGGCGGCGCGCAGGGCCCTGCTGGATGGCCGCAAGCGCGGACTTGCCGGGTGCTCAGAGGAGAAGCGGGAAACGGTTCTGGCCGTGCTGGAGGGCGCGCGGCGGGCGGCGCGGGGAGCGCCGATGATGACCACGGCGCGCCCGATTGCCACAAAGAGGGTGGCGCAACGGCGCGAGCGCGCGCAGCGTTCGCGGGTGGCGGCGCATGCGCG
>JALUAB010000068.1 GCA_027051195.1 Hyphomicrobiales bacterium | reverse complement strand
TCATCATGGCCCTGCCTGGCTGGCCCGCGCTGGCGGTGGGCGGCGTGCTGGCCCAGCTGTCCTCCGTCATCGACGGGGTAGACGGCGAAATCGCACGGCTGAAGCGGTTGCAGTCCGATTACGGCGCGTGGCTGGATGCGGTGCTCGACCGCTACGCCGACGCCCTCCTGCTGTTCGGCCTCACCTGGCACGCCTTCTCCGCGGCGCAGGCAGCGGGCGGCACGGGGACGGAAGCCATCCTGTGGGGCTTCGCCGCCATCGTCGGCAGTTTCGTGAACAGCTACACGGCGGACAAGTATGACGGCTTCATGCGCAGGCAACTGGGCGCCAAACGGGCGCAGCGCTTCCGCATGGGCCGCGATGTGCGGGTGTTCCTCGTCTTCCTTGGCGCGCTGCTGAACCTGCCGGTACTGACTCTGGCCATCATCGCTCTGGTGATGAACGCCGAGGTCATCCGCCGCCTGTGGATACTCTATCGCGAAAGCGCCTGAGCACAGCCCAGTTCGGCGAGTATGACTTCCTTTTGAGCCTCGCTCAGGCGTGGCGATGCGGCGATGCCCGCACAGATTTCCTGGCGCACATTCCGCGCAATTCGCCCGATGATGCCCCGGCGTGCATCCTCGCGTTGCTCTGCCATGAACGCGTGCAATTCCGCTTCGAAAATCTCGATGAGATCGCCACCACAGCCCATGTAGCTGTCGTGGTCGAGGAAGGGGTGTTCGGCCTTGCGCAACAGAACATCAGGCGGCGTGATCGGTTCGGAATTGATGCGCAGAAACCACAGACGCCTCCTCGAAACGCACACCCACATTTTGAATTTTGGTGGACGAATGAAGCGATCCTTCGGGAAAACCACGTCCCAGACGCGTAACTTGTCCACCTCAGAGCGCAATTCTAGGCCCCAGCAGCTCCAGTTCGGTGATGATGTCCTCGCGCCGCGGATTGTCCGGGTCGATCATGTCGGCGTAATCCATGCGCTTGCCAGGACGGTCCAGCCCCTTCACCCAGTCCAAGCCATGCGTCTCACGCGTGCGTTCATCGAAAGTCATGGAGACAGCGCGCCCAAATCCCTCTTCCAACGCCTGCATGTCCATCTCTGACAGATGACGCAAGTCATTGGTGGGTGTATTTGACAAATAGACATGATAACCTTTCCGATCCCAAGGATATTCATCAATGCCGAGTTCCGAGAGCCAGTAGGGCTCGCACTTGAGCATCTCGTAGATCTCGACAGGGACGGGGCCATAGTTCATGGCGCGGTAATCCGCACCGAACACGGGACGGCCGGCCTGGTTCAAGAGCTGTTTGTCGGCAAAATAGGCGGCCTTGAGGATGGTATGAAAGTCCAGCGCCGCACTGCGGTCGCGCATTTGTGCGGCCCGGTGCAACATCCAGCGCACCGCCTCCAATGCTTTTTCGGGCCGGAACCGGAAGCGGATCATGCGGTTTCCATTGTCAATCCGAAAACTTCACGCCGTGTGTATAACATATGCTACTCTGTCAGACAAGAACGGGAATAGAACTCTGGAACATGTGTAGGATATTCGAAACAGAAAGCTCCCCATAAGGCAGCAATAAGCTGCCTCCGGCAGGTGTTGCGCCGGGCATGAGGGGGGTCAGTGCAGGCCCAGCCACCAGGCGGCCAGCCCGAGGAAGGAGAAGAAGCCCACCACGTCCGTGACCGTGGTGACGAAAATGGTGGAGGCCAGTGCCGGGTCGGCCCCCATCTTCTCCAGCGCCAGCGGAATGAGGATGCCCGCCAGCGCCGCCGCCAGCAGGTTCACCACCATGGCCATGGCGATCACCAACCCCAGCTGGTCGGAACCGAACCACCACCAGGTGAAGGCGCCCATGATGAGGGCGAACAACAGGCCGTTGAGCAGGCCCACCGCCGTTTCGCGAAACACCACCCGCCAGATGTTGGCGCGCCCCAGCTCGTTGGTGGCCAGCGCGCGCACGGTCACGGCCATGGTCTGGGTGCCGGCGTTGCCGCCCATGGAAGCGACGATGGGCATGAGAATGGCCAGCGCCACCATCTGCTGGATGGTGGCGTCGAACCACGAGATGACCCAGGAGGCCAGCACCGCCGTGCCGAGGTTGATGAACAGCCAGACGAAGCGCGAGCGGGTGATCTCCAGCACCGAATCGGAGATCTCCTCATCGTGCACGCCGTGCATGCCCAGCATGTCCTCGGCCGCTTCCTCCTCCAGCACGTCCACGATGTCGTCGATGTAGAGCGAGCCGACGAGGCGGCCGGAATCGTCCACCACCGGGGCGGAGACGAGGTTGTAGTGCTCGAACTGCCGGGCCACGTCCTCGATGTCGTCGTGCACGTTGAAGACGACGGGCAGTTTTTCCGCGATGTCACTGATGCGCGTCTCGCGCGGGGTGCGCAGAAGGCGCGCAGTGGTCACCGTGCCCAGCACGTGAAAACGCGGATCCACCACGTAGATCTCGAAGAACTCGTTCGGCAGGTCGTCCTCCGTGCGCAGGTAGTCGATGACCTCGCCCACCGTCCAATGCTCCGGCACCGCCACGAATTCCGCCTGCATGTGGCGGCCAGCGGTGTCCTCCGGGTAATGCAGGGCACGCTCGACGGCGATGCGATCGGCCTGCGGCACGCGCTGCAGGATGCGACGCTTCTCGTCCTCCTCCAGGTCTTCCAGGAGCCAGGCGGCGTCGTCCGATTCCAGCTTGCGCACGGCGCGCGCGATGACCTGCGTGGGCAACGCCTCCATCAGCTCGTCGCGCACCGTCTCTTCGAGTTCGGAGAGCGCCTCCACGTTGAACTGCCTGTCCAGCAGGCGAATCAGGCGGATGCGCTCGCCGTGCGGCAGCAGCTCTATGACGTCGGCGAGATCGGCCTCGTGCAGATCGCGCACCAGCTCGCGCAGGCGGCGGATATCGCCGGCGTCTATGGCTTCCTCCACCGCGTGCAGGAACTCGGGCGCGATGCCGCCATCGTCATCGCGCACCGGCGGACGTTCCCGCAGCACGGTTTCTTCTGCCGGTGTTGCCGTCATGCCCTGCCCCTTCGCAATAACAAGCCCGGCAGCAGTCGATGGCCCGGGCAAAGCCCGCCGTGCGCGCGGAAAAATCAACCGGCGCCGATGGTCAGCGCCGGTTGCTTCGAAATGGTGCGGCCGAGAAGACTCGAACTTCCACGGGGTTTCCCCCACAGCGACCTCAACGCTGCGCGTCTACCAGTTCCGCCACGGCCGCACAAATCCAGCATTGATGTAGTGCCGGAAGCGTGTCTATCAAGACTGAGGTTCCAATTCAAGGGCACGGCGCCATGCAAAAAGGGAATGGCGGCACCGGCAGGCGAAAGCGCGACGCGCTGGCGGCGGTGATCGCCGGGCTGCGCACCGAAGCGCCCGTCACGTGGGAGCGCACGGCCGCGCCGGTGCCCTACCGCGAGGCCATGACGCGGATGGACGCCATCGCCGCGGCGGTGGCCGCCGGCACGCGGACGGAGCACGTCTGGCTGCTGGAGCATCCGCCGCTGATTACCGCCGGCACCAGCGCGCGCGAGGAAGACCTGCTGAACCCCGGCGCATTGCCGGTGTATCGCAGCGGGCGCGGCGGACAGCTGACATGGCACGGACCGGGGCAGCGGGTGGTTTACCTGATGCTGGACCTGAAGGCGCGCGGGCGGGACGTGCACGCCTACGTTTCGGCGCTGGAACAGTTGCTCATCGACACGCTGGCCGATTTTGGCATACGCGCGCGGCGCGAGGAGGAACTGGTGGGCGTGTGGGTGGACCTGCCGCCCTCGCTGGGCGGCGGCATGGCCAAGATCGCGGCCATCGGCGTGCGCGTTTCGCGCGGAGTGACGCGGCACGGCGTGGCGCTGAACGTGCATCCCGATCTTTCGCACTATGATGCCATCGTGCCCTGCGGCGTGCGGGAGCACGGAGTGACCTCCATGCAGGCGCTGGGCGCGGACGTGGACCTGGACGAGGTGGATGCAGCGCTGGCGAAACACTTCAGCCGCATCTTCGGGCCGGTGGCACCCGCATCCTGAAGCCGGCCGCTCAGGCGGAGAGCCACCAGGGATCGGGCCTGAGATCGAGACCTGCGGCGCGCTCGATGGCGGCGGCCAGCGACAGCATGGTGGCCTCGTCGAACGGCCGGCCGATGAGCTGCAACCCCAGCGGCAGCCCCTCGCCGGAAAGGCCCGCCGGCACGGAAATGCCCGGCAGCC
>JALUAB010000067.1 GCA_027051195.1 Hyphomicrobiales bacterium | reverse complement strand
CCCCCAGGAACAGCCAGCCCGCCAGCCATTTGCCCAGCACCGCCTGCGTGGTGGTCACCGGCAGGGTGAGCAGAAGCTCGATGGTGCCGCTTCTGCGCTCCTCCGCCCACAACCGCATGGCCACCGCCGGCACCAGCACCAGCAGCAGCCACGGCAGATAGAGAAAGAACGGCTGCAAATCCGCCAGCCCGCGCGCGAAATACCGGCCCACCTGAAAGGTGAACACCCCAGCCAGCGCCACGAAGATGACGATGAAGACATAGGCGATGGGCGTGCTGAAATAGGCGGAAAGCTCCCGCCGCACGATGGCCAGGAACGCCCTCATGCCGCCGCCCTCCCCGCATTCGCCTGCGTGGTGAGATGCCGGAACGCCGCTTCCAGCGACGGAGCCTCCTGCGGCGCCCGCGCCGCGATTTCCTCCGCCGTGCCCTGCGCCACCACGCACCCCTGCGCGATGATGACCACGCGGTCGCACACCGCCGGCACCTCTTCGAGGATATGGGTGGAAACGATGATGGCGCAATCCCGCGCCATGTCGCGAATGAGTCCCCGCACCACCCGCTTCTGGTTGGGATCCAGCCCGTCCGTCGGCTCGTCCAGTATCAGCACCGCCGGCCGGTGCATGATGGCCTGCGCCAGCCCCACCCGGCGGCGATAGCCCTTGGAAAGCGTCTCGATGCTCTGCCCCCACACGGGTTGCAGCTCCGTGCGCTCCGCCGCCTCTTCCATGGCCCGCTTCAGCGCCGCGCCGGACAGCCCGCGCACCTTTCCGCAAAACTTGAGGAACCCGCGCACCGTCATTTCGCCATACAGGGGCGCGCCCTCCGGCAAATAGCCCAGCTCGCGCTTCGCCCGCACGGGATTCGCCCACATGTCGATACCGGCGATCTCCACCCGCCCGGCGTCCGGTTCCAGAAAACCGGCGGCCATCTTCATGGTGGTGGACTTGCCGGCGCCGTTGGGGCCGAGGAAACCCAACACCTCCCCCCGCCCGACGGCCAGCGAAATGCCGTCCACCGCCCGGATCGCGCCGAAGCTTTTGACCAGCGATTCAAGCCGCAGCAACGCCGCCATCCGTTTGAACTTCCCCTTGTTTTCAAGTCGGAAAACGCAACGGGCCAACATACCCCGGCCCTTGTGGACGGCGCGACGGCGCCGTCTTCCATATACGCCCGCCACCGGCCGCGATCAAGCGTCCCTCTCCGTCGAAACGGTGGTCTTAAGGAAAGATTCACCATATCCATTTACCACATTTGCCAGTTTTGCGTGTTCATGATCCATGACAACGACCCATACGGACATTTGGACATCATCATGACCCGATCGCTGCAAGAGATCAGATTGATGGCGCTGGCGGGCGCCATGACCGCCATCGGCGCGCTGCCGGCGCTGGCGGAAGAATGGAATGGAGCATACGCCGGCGCCCACGCCTCCGCCCGCCTTGACTGGCTGGTGCAGCCGGAACCCTTCTCTACATGCGCGCGGGCTGTATACGCGGACGCCTGGAGGGCAATCTGAACGGTCTGGAAGCCTCCGTCTGGCGCGATGGTCTTCTCGCCGGATTCGGCATGGAGACGCAGTTGTTGCAGGCCGTGAACCTTCGACTGGAATATCGCCACGTCCGCTTCGACTCCGATTTCGTGGGCGGAACCCGGGTGAGCCCGTCTTACGATTCGGGTTCCGTCGGCCTTGCCATGCGCTTCTGATTTCCCACTTAAACGCCGACCAAGCCACGAAAGAACGCCGCGCGGGAGGTTTCCCGTGCGGCGTTTTCCCTGACCGGTGCCAACCACCTCAGTGCGAGTAGAACTCCACCACCATGTGCGGTTCCATCTGCACCGGATAGGGCACGTCCGCCAGCTGCGGCACGCGCACGTAGGTGGCCTTCATGTCCTTGTGATCCACCTCGATGTAATCCGGCACGTCGCGCTCGGTGGAGGCGATGGCCTCCAGCACCATGGGGATCTGCCGCGATTTCTCGCGCACCTCGATGACGTCGCCCGGCTTCACCCGATAGCTGGGAATGGTGACTCGCCGACCGTTCACCAGCACGTGCCCGTGGTTCACGAACTGCCGCGCCGCGAAGATGGTGGGCACGAATTTGGCGCGATAGACCACCGCGTCCAGCCGCCGCTCCAGCAGGCCGATGATGTTCTCCGCCGTGTTGCCTTTCATGCGAGAGGCTTCCACGTAAATGCGGTGGAACTGCTTCTCGGTGATGTCGCCGTAATACTTTTTCAGCTTCTGCTTGGCGCGCAGGTGCAGGCCATAGTCGGAGAGCTTACCGCGCCGGCGCTGGCCGTGCTGGCCCGGCGGATAGTCGCGGCGGTTGATGGGGCTTTTCGGCCGCCCCCACAAGTTCACGCCCAGCGCCCTGTCCACCTTGTATTTGGACTGATGGCGCTTGCCGGAGTTCTTCTTCGCCATGTCGGTTCCTCTTTCTCTCTTTCAACTGCCATTGGCCCGAAAGAGCCGCTGGCATCAATGCAAAAAGGCGCGGCCACGCACCGGACGGCACGCAAGCCCCACCTTTCGAACATTTCGTCCACTTTCCTCCCGGCGCTCTCGCCCCGGAACAGGACGCGGCCCTGTTGGAAAAACGGCGGCCACGCCCGCAAGCGGACAGTTGCCACGGGATCACTCCCCGCGCCCGCGCTTTCTACGCCAGCCCCCCCGCGGCGTCAAGCGGTGCCATGACGCCAAATCCCTCACGCGCGAACAGAATTTCCAGTCCTTGTGGCGACCACCCCGCCGCCATGCCGGTCAGATATGCGCTCCCCCCTCGCTCCGCGGTTTCCGCGGCCGGCCACGCGCCATCCACATCTTCCACCTGCCCGCTCAACCCGGCCACGCGCAGGGCCTGCCTGGCGATGGCGTCTGCCGGATCGATGAAGCGCACGGGCCAGGGCGCGGCTTCCTCCAGCTCCGGCAGCAGCAGCGGATAGTGCGTGCAGCCCAGCACCACCACGTCCGTGCGCGCGCCGTCCGCTCCCGCGACGAACGCGGGCGCGATCTCTTCCCTCAGTAACGCCATGTCCACCGCGCCGCCGCGCAGCTTTTCCTCCGCCAGCGCCGCCAGGTTCTTCGCCCCGTGCAGCACTACCCGGCAATGGTAGGCGAAGGTGTGAATGAGCCGCTCGGTATATTCCCGCCGCACCGTGCCGGGAGTGGCCAGCACGCCGATGATGCGGCTTTCGCTCAAGTGGGCCGCCGGCTTGATGGCCGGCACCGTGCCCACGAACGGCAGCGGCCAGAAGTCCTTGCGCATGTCCTCCAACGCCAGGGTGCTCGCCGTGTTGCAGGCGATCACCACGATATCGGGCCGCGCCCTTTCAATGAGCCGGCCCATGAGCGCCACGAGGTGCTCCCGCAGCGCGTCCTCCTCCCAGTCGCCATAGGGGAACCCGGCGAAATCCGCCGCATAGTCGATGCGCACATCCGACGGCGCCAGACGCCTGAGCGCACGCGCCACCGTCAGCCCACCCAGGCCGGAATCGAACACCAGGATGCGTTTGCCCATCACTCTCGCCCCGCCCCCGTGGCCGCTGCGGCTAATGTTCCTCCCGCGTCTGCCGCTGGCGGCTGCGCAGGCCGGAAAGCGCCCGGATGATCCCGCGCAGCGTGCGCACTTCCTGCTCGGAAAGCTCTGCCCGCTCCAGCATGTTGCGCAAATTGCGCACGATCACGGGCTTCATATCCCTGGCGCGGAAATAATCGGCCTCCTCCAGCGCCTCCTCGAGATGCTCGAACAGGCCGATGAGCTCCGCCCGTGTGGCCGGACGCGAATCCGGCATCTGCAATCCCGGCCTTGCCGGCGGCGCCTCCGCCGTGCCCATGCCCACCCCCTCGCCGGCGATATGCCGATACCATTCGTAGGCCACCAACAGCACCGCCTGCGCGATGTTCAACGAAGCGAAATCGGGGTTCACCGGTGCGGTGACGATGACATCCGCCAACGATATTTCATCGTTCATAAGCCCCCAGCGCTCGCGTCCGAACAGCAGGCCCAGCCTCTGCCCCTTCCCCACCCTCGCATGCATGTCGTGCCCGGCCTCTTCCGGCGTAATGACCTTCTTGGTCATGCCGCGTGGCCGCGCCGTGGTGGCATAGACGAAGTGCAAATCGGCGATCGCCTCTTCCAGTGTCTCGAACACTTCCACCCGGTCGATGATGAAGTCCGCGCCCGAGGCCGCCTTGCGCGCGCGCTCGTTGGGCCAGCCGTCACGCG
>JALUAB010000066.1 GCA_027051195.1 Hyphomicrobiales bacterium | reverse complement strand
AACCTGACGCGCCTTAAGGGTTTCACATCTGCTGGTTGGGGAGGACTTCCGATGAACGAGCGGAGCCTCTTCCAATTGGGGATGGACCTGGACGCAGGCACCACCCAAACGGAAGAACATGCGACCAACGCCGTAAACACCGTCATCGACAACGCCCGCGAGGCCCTGCGAGAGGCCGATGCGCGGGGCGATTCGTCCCACGAGGGCGAAGAGCGCAAGGATCACTTCGTCCGAAGAGGCAGCAAGATATTCGCCGGCACTCACCTGATCATCGAACTGGCGGAAGCGGACGGTCTGGACGACCCGGAACGCATCGAACGGGCGTTCCTGGATGCCATTGATGCCTCCGGCGCCACGCTGCTGCATATTCATCTGCATCGCTTTTCGCCGCAAGGTGTCTCAGGCGTGGCGGTGCTGGCCGAATCGCATATTTCCGTGCACACGTGGCCGGAGAGCCGTTATGGCGCGTTCGACGTGTTCATGTGCGGCGACGCTGATCCGCACAAGGCGGTGGACGTGCTGAAGAAGGCGTTCAACGCCGGCATCGTGCAGGTGACAGAACTCCATCGCGGGGAGGGGCTGGTAGGATGAGCGAGGAAAAGCCCGTCAACGAACCGATCGAGATCCCCGGCTGGTGGATCGAGGATCTGCACTACGGCTACCGGCAGATGCTCAAGATCGAGAAGCTCTATTATGATTCGAAGACCGACAGCCAGCGCATCATGGTCTTCGAGAACGAAACCTTCGGCCGGGTGCTGACGCTGGACAACATCCTTCAGACCACCGAGAAGGATGAGTTCATGTACCACGAGATGATGGCGCACGTGCCCATTCTGGCGCACGGCGCCGTGCACTCGGTGCTCATCATCGGCGGTGGCGATGGCGGCATGCTCAAGCAGGTGGTCAAGCACCGCGCCATCGGCCGCGTCGTGCAGGTGGAGATCGACCCGGAGGTCATCGAGTTCTCGAAGAAATACCTGCCGATGCTCTCCGACGGCGCCTTCGACGACCCGCGTTTCGAGCTGGTGGTTTCCGATGGCGCGCGCTATGTGGCGGAAGCGGATGAACAGTTCGACGTCATCATCGTCGATTCCACCGATCCCGTCGGGCCGGGCAAGGCGCTGTTCACCGAGGAGTTCTACACCAACGCGGCGAAGCGCCTGGCCGACGGCGGCGTGATCGTGACCCAGAACGGCATTCCCTTCACGCAGGCCGACGAGGTGATCAACACCATGGCGGCGTTCTCGAAGCTGTTCGTGGACTACACCTGCTACACTTCCACCGTGCCCGGCTATGCCGGCGGGCAGATGTGCTACGGCTGGGGCACCAACGACCCGAACCTGCGCAAGGTGCCGCTGGAGGTGCTGCATCGCCGCTACGAGGCGGAGAAGCTGGAGACGAAATACTACACGCCGGAAGTGCACATCGCCTCCTTTGCACTGCCGAAATACATCAAGGACCTGTTCAAGGGGCCGGAGGAGCGCGGCCTGACCACGGGCTGACTGTCTTCCGGGCGGGGGCGTTCCGCCACCTTGCGCGGATGACGGCATCGTGCGTTGCGCCGCCGTGCAGGGCATGTTTTCCTTGCCCGGAAAGGGAGGTTCGCCATGGGCAAGGACATCGTTCTCGAGAGCACTATCACTTGCCCGGAATGCGGGCATCGGCAGACGGAGATCATGCCGACGGAAGCCTGCCAGTGGTTCTGGGAATGCCCGGAGTGCGGCGTGGTGCTGCGGCCGAAGGCGGGCGATTGCTGCGTCTTCTGTTCCTATGGTGATGTGCCTTGTCCGTCCATCCAGGAAGCGGGCGGCAAGGGGGTATCCTGCTGCGGTTGAATCACCTTCTGGCCCTGTGTTTCAGCCATTCAAGGCCATGATCCACAGGCCAGTCAGCGCGATGAGCGCGCACAGGGCGAGAAAGCCGCTTATGGCATGGGCCGCGCGCGATGACATGGCGTCGATGTCCAGCTGGGCCATGCGCAGGTGGATGCTGGCGTAACGCCAGGAGGCCAGCATGAACATGGCGACGCTCAGGCCCACCAGCAGGCTGCTGATGAGCAGGGCCGTCCAGTCGGGCAGGGTTGTGCGCATGAAGCGTGCCACCGCCAGCCCGCCGGCGAGGATGGCAAGGCCCGTGCGCAGCCATGCCAGCCAGGTGCGCTCGTTGGCCAGAACCGTCTGGTCCACCGCCAGCCGGTGCGGCGGGGGATTCTCCTCGGGCTGGCCGTCTTCCTCTGCCGGTGAGAGTTCCCGTTCCAGTGGCATGGGGCTCAGCTTCCCTTTTCCGGCGGCGTGAGGATGGTGGGGTGACGCTCTTCCTCCCGCGGCTCCGGGTAGTCGGGGATGTAGTGCAACCCCCGGCTTTCCTTGCGTTGCATGGCGGAGCGGATCATCAGGTCGGCCACCACGGCGATGTTGCGCAGCTCCAGCAGGTCGGCGGTGACGCGGAAGTTGCCGTAATACTCCTGGATTTCCTCCTGCAAGAGGTCGATGCGGTGCTTCGCCCGCTGCAAGCGCTTCACCGTGCGCACGATGCCCACATAGTCCCACATGAAGCGGCGGATCTCGTCCCAGTTGTGTGATACCACCACCATCTCGTCGGAGTCCGTCACCCGGCTCTCGTCCCAGTGGGGCAGGGCGGGCGGTGGCGGAATGTCGGCGATGCGGGCGCGGATGTCCTTGGCCGCGGCCTCGCCATAGACGAGGCATTCCAGCAGCGAGTTGGAGGCCATGCGGTTGGCTCCGTGCAGGCCGGTGTAGGTGACCTCGCCGATGGCATAGAGGTTCTGCACGTCCGTGCGCGCCCGCATGTCCACCATCACGCCGCCGCAGGTGTAGTGCGCCGCCGGCACAACCGGAATCGGCTCCTTCGTCATGTCGATGCCGTATTCCATGAGCCGCGCGTGGATGGTGGGAAAATGCTCCCGGATGAAATCGGCGGGCTTGTGGGAGATGTCCAGCAGTACGTGATCCAGCCCGCGGCGCTTCATCTCGTTGTCGATGGCCCGCGCCACGATGTCGCGCGGCGCCAGCTCGGCCATGGGGTGGTATTTCGGCATGAAGCGCTCGCCGTTCGGCAGCTTCAGGAGCCCCCCTTCGCCGCGCACGGCCTCGGAGATGAGGAAGTTCTTCGCCTCCGGATGATACAGGCAGGTGGGGTGGAACTGCTCGAACTCCATGTTGGCCACGCGGCAGCCGGCGCGCCAGCCCATGGCCACGCCGTCGCCGGTGGCGATGTCAGGGTTGGAGGTATAAAGGTAGGCCTTGCTGGAGCCGCCGGTTGCCAGCACCACCACCTTTGCCCGGAACAGGTCCACCACGTCGCGTTTCCTGTCCAGCACGTAGGCGCCCACGGCGCGGCCGCGCGCGCCATCGGGCAGGCGCTCGCGGATGACGTCGATGGCCACGTGGTGCTCGAAGATCTCGATGTCCTCGCAGGCGCGCGCGCGGCGCAGCAGGGTGCATTCCATCTCTTGGCCCGTGGCGTCCGCCGCGTGCAGCACGCGCCGGGCGGAATGGCCGCCCTCGCGGGTGAGGTGAAAGCGCCCGTCCGGCCCGCGGGTGAACTGCGCGCCATATTCGATGAGCCGTTCTATGGCCGCCGGCGCGTTCTCCACCACGAAGCGCACCACCTTCTCGTCGCACAAGCCTGCGCCGGCCTCCAGCGTGTCGCGCACGTGGGCCTCGAAACTGTCGTTCTCGTCCAGCACCACGGCGATGCCGCCCTGGGCATAGAACGTGTTGGTTTCCTCCACCACCGTCTTGGACAGCACGGCGGTGGAGATGCCGGCCTCGCCCAGCTCGATGGCCAGTTGCAGCCCGGCGGCGCCGGAGCCGATGACGAGCACATCATGATCGTGCACACGCTGGCGGCGGTTGTCGTCGTTCTTGTCGGTCATGGCCTCCCCGTTTCCCCGCATGCGTCATTCATAGCCAAGGGGAAGCGTGCTGCGCAAAGGGACGTTCCGGCGCAGGGTGGAAAGGTGCGCAAGGGGCTTCAGCGCGGCATGAGGATCTGCGGATGCGGCAGCAGGGGCAGGGCGAAGTCCCTGGCTGCCGGTGTCTTCACGTGCTCGGCGGTGGTGGTGATGGCGATGCCGCCGCGAATGTTGAACATGCCCACCACGCGGATGTAGTGCGGATCCAGGGCCGCCACGAGATCGTCGAGGAACACGTTGGTGCCGTGCTCGTGAAAGACCTTCTCGTTGCGGAACGACCAGAAATAGAGCTTCAGCGACTTCGATTCGACGATCTTCTCGTCCGGCACGTAGTCGATGCGCACGCGGGCGAAGTCCGGCTGGCCGGTGAC
>JALUAB010000065.1 GCA_027051195.1 Hyphomicrobiales bacterium | reverse complement strand
GGTGCGGGGAGGCGGGCCGGGTTCTCACAGCGGCCAGACGAGCAGGATGAGCGGTATGGAAACAGCCAGCACGATGAGCTCCAGCGGCAGGCCCATGCGCCAGTAGTCGCCAAAGGCATAGCCGCCCGGGCCCATGATGATGGTGTTGTTCTTGTGTCCGATGGGGGTGAGGAAGGCGCAGGACGCGGCCACCGCCACGCCCATGAGCATGGTGTCCGGGTTGACGCCCAGCGCCTGGGCCACGCCCACGGCCACCGGCGCGGCGATGAGCACGGTGGCGACGTTGTTGAGCATGTCCGACAGGGTCATGGTAATGATCATGATGACGGCCAGCACCGCCACCGGCGGCAGGTCGCTGGTGAGCCACAGCAGCGCCTGGGCGATGAGAGCGGTGCCGCCGGAGCGCTCCAGCGCCGCGCCGATGGGTATGAGCGAGGCCAGCAACACGATGACCGGCCACTCGATGGCATCATAGATGCGGCTGAGCGGGATGATGCGGAACAGGGCGAACGCCACCACCACCGCACCCAGTGCCACCGGCAGATAGACCAATCCGGCGGCGGCGGCGATGATGGCGGCGGCGAACAGGGCGATGGCGAGCCATGCCTTCTGGCGCTGCGCCACGGCGATGTCCCTGCGGCGCCCGAGCGGCAACACGCCCAGCCAGCGGGCGGTTTCCTCCAGCGCGTTGTCCGGCCCCATGAGCAGCACCAGATCGCCGGCGCGGATGTTTTCCCGGCGCACGCGCTCGCGGATGCGCCTGCCCTGCCGCGCGATACCGGCCAGCACCACGCCGTGGCGGGCCAGCAGGCGCATGTCGTCGGCGGAGCGGTTGACGATGCGGGCCTCACGCGGCACCACCGCTTCCAGCATGCTCATGGTATCGGCCAGCAGGCGGGCGTGATTGCGGGATTTCGACCAGTCGAGTTTCAGCGCCGCAGCGAACTGTTCCAGATCTTCCGGCGTGCCCTCCACCACGAGCACGTCGCCCTTGCGGATCTCGGTGGCTTTCAGGGCGCGCTCGCGTCTGCCGCGGCGCAGCAGCGAGAGCAGCCACACGTCGGCCTCGCGCGCCCGTGTCTTCAAGTCGCTCCACGTGCCGCCGACGGCGGGCGAATCTGTGCTCACCACCAGCTCGGCCACATAGGCTTCCGGCGACGCTTTGTCGTCGCCGCCCGTCCCCTTGCGCACGGGCAGCAGCCGCCAGCCGACGAAGGCGATGAACAGCAGCCCCGCCAGCGCCACCGGCAGGCCGACGGGCGTGTAGTCGAACATGAGATAGGGCGCGCCCAGGGACTGCTCGCGAAACTGGGCGACGACGATGTTCGTGGGCGTTCCGATCATGGTCGTCATGCCGCCGAGGATGGTGGCGAAGGACAATGGCATGAGGGTGATGGCCGGGTGGCGTTTTGCCTGGCGCGCGGCGGCGATGTCCACGGGCATGAGCATGGCCAGGGCGGCGACGTTGTTCATGAAGGCGGAAAGCGCCGCGCCGATACCACCCATGACGAGGATGTGCTGCCACACTGGACGGTTTGCGTTCACCAGGCGGCGGGTGATCATGTCCACGACGCCGGCGCGTTCCAGCCCCTTCGAGACGACGAGCACCAGGGCGACGATGATGACCGCCGGGTGGCCGAAACCGGTGAAAGCTTCGTGCGCGTCCAGCACGCCCAGCAGCACCGCCAGCACCAACGCGCCGAAGGCGACGAGATCGTAACGCCAGCGCCCCCACAGGAGCAGCGCCAGCACGCCGCCCATGAGGGCGAAGAGGATGCCCTGTTGCCATGTCATGGGGTGCAGGCATAGCACGGTGGAGGCAAAACGTGAAAAGGAGAGAAAGGAAGAGGTGAAGGGGCGAAAAAGTGCGGCCCGGTTCCGTGGAGTGACCGCCGGAGGGGGCTGGGGGGCTTGATTCAACTCCGGCTGGCCGCTTCCGCTGGAACCGGGCCGCTTCGGCTACGGACATGATTGTTGACGCGAAGAAATGGCGGGATGATGGAAAAACATGGCCGGAATTGTGCCGGTTTTCGCCGCATTTTCGCCACGCACCGCCAGACACGAAAAAAAACCGGCCGCCGGGAGGGGCGGCCGGTTCACATTCGCCTGGCGATGTGGCTCCGTTCAGTCCTCGCTGCCCATGATGCCGAGGATGTTCAGGATGTGGATGAACAGGGTGACGAAGCTGCCATAGAGCATGAAGGCGCCGAAAATGGCCTTGGAGCGCGCCGCCTCCGGCACATCGCCCTCATGATACATTTCCTTGATCTGCTGCGTCTCCCACGCGGTGATGCCGGAGAACAGCAGCACCGTGATGATGGAGGTGATGAGGCTCATCATGGTGGACTGGAAGAAGATGGCGTTCACCACGATGGCGATGAGGATGCCGATGGTGGCCATCATGAAGAAGCCGGCGAAGCCGGAGAGGTCCTTCTTCGTCACGTAGCCCGCCAGCGACGTCGCGCCGAAGGTGATGGCGGTGATCAGCAGCGCGCGCACAACGATGGCGGGGTTCGTGCCCATGAAATAGGCGATCATCGGCGAGATGAGCACGCCCCAGAGCGTGGCGTATGCGCCATAGGCCAGCCAGGCGGTGGCGGCGTTGCCGGAAAAGATGATGCGCGGGGCGAACCAGCCCAGCGCCAGCAGGGCGACGAACACCACCCATTTCATCGGCCCCATGGCCACGGTGGCCATCAGCGCCGGGTTGAGGCCCATGAACATGGCGACGATGGCCGTCCACGCCACGCCCAGCGCCATGTAGTTGTAAACCTTCAGCATGTAGCTGCGCAGGCCCTCGTCCACCGCCACGCCGGTGGCCGTGCGCCCACGCGCCATCATGTCATAATTACGCTCCTGCATCGTTCCTCCTTTTCCGTTGCCGGATCATCAGCCAAATGGTCGAACCCATGCGTTCCTGAAATGACTTTCGTTCGCAACGGTTATGGGCATTCCCCGAAAGTTTTGCAATGCGTGGAAACCCCTTCCACGGCATGAACGGCAATAAGGCTTAATGCATTCTAAACGATATTTGCCAAGGTGGCATTAAAACATTTTCAGGCAAAGTGCCGATTCCGGAGCAATCGTGGGGGAGTTGGCACCATGCAGTCGCGCAGACTTTTTCTCGCCGGCATTCTGGCCTGCCTGCCGGGCACGGCACTGGCGCAGGGCGGTTTTCATTTTCCGCGGCCGGGGAGCGGGCGCCGGCAGGGACGATATCGGGGGCGGCGGCTGGTGGCGTGGAACGGCCCGGAGAAGCCCGGCACCATCATAATCATAACCCGCGAGCGGGCATTGTATCACGTCTTGCCCGGCGGCAAGGCCATGCGTTATGGCGTGGGCGTCGGACGCGCCGGTTTTCAATGGTCGGGCACGGCATATGTGGGGCGCAAGGCCATCTGGCCGGACTGGCGGCCGCCGAAGGAGATGATCCGGCGGGAGCTGGCTCAATACGGACGGCGGTTGCCGGATCTGATGCCCGGCGGCATTGACAATCCGCTGGGAGCGCGCGCCATTTATCTCTACCAGAACGGCCGCGACACGTTGTATCGCATTCATGGCACCAATGCGCCGCAAACCATAGGCGGCGCCGTTTCCTCCGGCTGCATCCGCATGCTCAACGAGGAAATCATCGAGCTGTTTGACAAGGTGCCAATAGGCACGAAAGTAATCGTGCGTTGAGTTTGGGGCGGGCGTGTATTGCCCTGCGCGGCATTGACCTCTCGCCCGAAATGGTGAAAACCGCTACCATCCTTTTCGTCACGGATGGTGGCGGTTTTCGTTTTCCGGCGGGCGCGCGGCCCGCGTTGGCAACAGGGGGCATCCGGGCAGGATCATGAGCAACGGCGAGAAGAAACCGGGCAAGAGCGGCGCGGCGAAGCCGCCGGTGATCGACGTGGAAGCGAAGAAGGTGGGCGGCGGGGAATCTTCCGCGCAGGTGCGGGCAGAAACCGGAGACGGGCAGAAGGGGGCATCGACCGGAAAGGGAGCATCCGCCGCCGGCAAGAAGCCGGAAAAGGCAGACACGCGCAAGGTCAGCGGGAGCGGGCCGAAAGCGGCCGAGAAGAAGGCCACCGGGAAAGAGACAAAGGGCGGTTCCGCGGCGGCCGGTGTCAAGAAGGATACCAGCAAGAAAGACGGCAAGAAGGATGACGGCAAGCCCGCAGTGAGCGCTCCGGTGGAGAAGAAGGCAAAGGCCAGGGGCGGCAGCTGGTTCTGGAAGGGACTGTTCGGCATCCTGTTGCTGGGCGGCGCGGCTGGCGGCGGCGCCTGGCTGTATCAGCAATACGGTCCGGAAAAGCGGCTGGCCGCCATGCAGGCACAGATCACGATGCT
>JALUAB010000064.1 GCA_027051195.1 Hyphomicrobiales bacterium | reverse complement strand
TAGACAAACTGCTGGCAACCACGTTTGCGTTTGGGTTCATGACCCTTTCGGCTCACGCTGGCGGTTTCGGAATCCACGAGCAGTCCGCTGAATTTCAGGGCAGCTCCTTTGCCGGCGTCGCCGCCGGCGGACACGGCCTATCCTCCATGTTCTGGAACCCGGCCACCGTTACCCGCTTCAGCGGCATGAAGAGCGATTACAATGCCGCGCTCATCGTTCCCTATTCCCGCGCCAGGGAACAACTGGCGGCAGATGGCGGTTCTGCTGCTTCCAAAGGGTATTCCGGCGATTCTGGCAACATCGGAAAGGCTGCCGTGGTGCCTGCTTCCTATACCAGCTTACAGTTAACCGACACGCTATGGGCCGGACTGTCGGTCAACGCGCCATTCGGCATGAAAACGGAAAATGATCCGAACTCGCTCGGCGCGCTCTATGGATACAAGTCCGAGATTGTCACCATCAATGTCAGTCCCACGCTGGGTCTGAAGCTCAACGACATGTTCTCCATCGCCGCTGGGCTGCAGATCAACTATATGGAGGGTGATCTCTCTACTGCTTCCAACGGCGCTCTCACTTCCCGCGTCAAGGGAGACGACTGGGGGCTGGGCTTCACTCTGGGACTGCATTTTACGCCTGTGGAAGGCACAGAGATCGGTATCGGCTACCGCAGCCGCATCAAGCATAAACTGAAGGGCTCGCTTACCAGGATTGTCACCACGCCTGACCCCACGTATGTTACCCTACCCGCCACGGTTGACCATACGCTGCCGGATATGGCCACCTTCTCGATCCGTCATCGCCTGACGAACGAATTCACCCTCATGGGCACTGTGGAATGGACCAACTGGAGCCTGCTTAGGGAATTCCGCGTTATCACTTCCGCCGGCTCGCGAGCCGAAGCCTACAACTGGAATGATGGCTGGCTGTTCTCATTGGGTGGCGAATACGCGGTCAATGACACGCTCACCCTGCGTGCCGGTTATGCCTTCGAGAAAAGTCCGGTGCCCGACTCCACCCGCGGCGTGCGCGTGCCGGACAATGACAGGCACTGGCTTTCTGCGGGCCTGACCTACATGCCTAACGACTGGCTGAAGCTGCACGCCGCCTACACCCACATTTTCCTCAAGGACGGCGACGTCAGCATTCCGGCCGACCTGTCTTCTCCAGGCTTACTGGCTTCCTACAAGCAACATGTGAACATCGTGTCCGTGGGCGCCACGATCGACACCGGCAAGCTGTTCTTCGGCAACTGAGTAGGCCGGAGGAAAACACGAAACCCGAATGCAGCGCACGAGGGGAACGAGGGGAAGCTGGGGGGCTTCTCCGTCAAGGGGTCCGGCTCTGGGGGGAGCCGGGCCCTTTGCATTTGATGCCTTTCGGGGGCATGCTGCGACAACGATTCGGAGAACGGCATGACATGCTCCCTGACAGAACGCGTCCGCCAGCAGGAGGAAGCGGCTGCAGACGTCTCCCCCGATCTGTGGTCGCTCGATCATGAAGCCTTGCCCGCACCCGTGGCCGCGCTCGCCTTTCCCGCCGGCCCCGGCTACGCATACGATGCACCCGTGCCCAAGAAGGAATACCGCGCGCGACTCCACGCCATGCAGGCGGAGCTGGTGAAACTGCAAAAGCACGTGCGCGCGAGCGGCGAGCGTCTCGTCATCATTTTCGAGGGCCGCGATGCCGCCGGCAAGGGCGGCACCATCCGCCGCTTCACCCGTCACCTCAACCCGCGCCATGCCCGCGTCGTCGCTCTGCCCAAGCCCACGGAGAGGGAGCGCGGGCAATGGTATTTCCAGCGCTACGTGGCGCACCTTCCCACCAGCGGCGAGATCGTTTTCTTCGACCGCTCCTGGTATAACCGCGGCGGCGTCGAGCGTGTCATGGGCTTTTGCACGCAAGCGCAGTGGGAAACCTTCTTCGATGAGGCCCCGCGCTTCGAGGCCATGCTGGCGCGCGATGGTATTCGTCTTTTCAAGTTCTGGCTCACCCTCTCCCGCGCCGAACAGCTGAAGCGTTTCTATGAACGCAAGAACAACATCCTGAAAAGCTGGAAACTTTCCCCCATGGACCACGCCGCCGTCGGCAAGTGGGACGACTACACCCGCGCCATCGAGGATATCTTTCGCCACACCGACACCGACACCGTCCCATGGACGGTCGTCGACGCCAACGACCAGCGCCGCGCCCGCCTGGAGGCCATGCGCGCCGTGCTCACTGCACTCGACTATCCGGAAAAGGACGACACCGTCATCGGCGCACCCGACCCGGCGCTGGTCTGCCGCGGCCGCGACATCTTGTCATGACATCATCGCCTTGAAAGCCTGTCTCTCCGGCCCATGTTCGGTGAGGGGAACGGAGCGCCATTCCGCTAGGAAGGCGAACCATGGGCATATTGACTCGGGGCTTGGTCCTGTTCATCTGCGCCATGATGCCGGGCGTCGCTCCGGCCATGGCCCAGACAGCGCAGAAACCGCTCAGCCCCACCATCCTGCGCAATCTCTCGGTCACCGCGGATCATTCGAAGTTCAAGGAACTGCAAGGCCCCTTCACCGCCGGCCCCGAAGTCACGAAAGCCTGCCTGAAATGCCACAACAGGGCCGGCGAGCAACTGCGCGACAACATCCACTGGACATGGGAATACAAGGATCCGCGCACCGGCCGCGAACTGGGCAAGGAGCGCGTCATAAACGCCTTCTGCACCAATGCCCTGGGCAACGAGGGCATGTGCGCGCAATGCCACGCCGGCTTCGGCCGCGGCGGACCCGACTATGATCTGAACCGGCTGGAAAACATCGATTGCCTCGCCTGCCACGACAACACGGGCAAGTACTTCAAGACAGTGGTCACGCCTGGCCATCCGAAGGTGCGCAAGAAATTCACGCCGAAGAAACCCGTACCCTTCACCGAGGCCGCGCAGCACGTGGGCCTTCCCACCCGCACCAACTGCGGCAAGTGCCATTTTTACGGCGGCGGTGGCGACAACGTGAAGCACGGTGATCTCTCATCCGTTCTCTTCGACCCCCCGCGCGACGTGGATGTGCACATGAGCGGCCGCGACAAGGGTGGCGCCGGGCTGGTTTGCATCGACTGCCACGTGGGTGAGGGCCACAAGTGGGCCGGCGGGCACTACCGGCTCAACGTAGGCGATGACGGCAAACGCCCTGCTGGTATGCCGCGACGCACGCTTTCCTGCACGCAATGCCACAGCGAAAAGCCCCACCGCATGACCTCGCTCGTCGGCTGGCGGCTGAACGGACACACCGATCGCGTGGCCTGCGAGACATGTCACATTCCCACCTTCGCCCGCGGCGGCGTGGCCACCAAAACGTTCTGGGACTGGTCCACCGCCGGCAGGCTCAAGGATGGCAAACCCTACGCGGAAGAAGGCTATACCCAGGGCGATGGCAAGCATCGCCACACCTACGCGTCGCTGAAAGGCACCTTCGAATGGGGCGAAAACCTCGTGCCCGAATACGTCTGGACGAACGGAGAGATGGACTGGCTTTTGCCCGAAGACGCCTTCGACCCGAAAAAGCCCGTGTTCATCAACAGGCCGCTGGGCGCGCCGGAAGACCCGAATTCCCGCATCATGCCCTTCAAGGTCATGAAATCCGTGCAGCCCTATGACGCCGGACGCAACGTATTGGCGCACATCAGCCTGTGGGGCGATGACGACGCCGCTTTCTGGGGCAACTTCGATTTCGCCCGCGCCATCGCGAAAGGCATGAAGGTGGCGGGGCGCGATTATTCCGGCGAATTCGGCTTTGTGCACACACGCATGTTCTGGCCCATCAATCACATGGTGGCGCCAAAAGAACAGGCCCTGCAATGCCGCGACTGCCACGCACGCGACAACGGCCGGCTACGGAATCTCGCCGGCTTCCACCTGCCCGGCCGCGACCGCTGGCCATGGCTGGACTGGCTGGGCGGCGCGCTGGCGCTGCTCACGCTCCTGGGTGCGCTGGGCCACGCCATCTTGCGCATTATGCGCACTACGGAGCGCACATGAAAAGGGGCACGACCATGACGACCGGAAACCACGCGACCACTGCCGATGAAACGCTCTATCGCGCCAAAGTCCAGATTTTCACGCTTTACGAGCGCTTCTGGCACTGGACCCAGGCGGCACTCATTCTTCTCATGCTCTTCACCGGCTTTCACCTGCACGGCAGCCTGGATCTAATGAGCTTTCGCAGCGCCTGGGAGCTGCATGTTCTGGCCGCCATCGCGCTCATGACGTTGTGGGTATTCACCATCTTCTGGCAATTCGCCACCGGCAACTGGCGTCATTTCGTGCCGTTGCTGGAAGAAAGCAAACATGCCCCCACCCTCACACAGGCCCTGCGCGGCTGGCTAACCATGATCTGGCGCATCACACGCTATTACGCTTGGGGGATTATGCGCGGCGAGCAGCATCCTTACAAGAAGCGCCTGCGGCGCAAGCACAATCCGCTGCAGGCCTTCGCCTATTTCGGCCTCATGGCATTCATGGGTCCGCTTTTGTGGATAACCGGTATCGCCCTGCTCACCTGGGACTTCTGGCAGAACGCCACAGCGCTCTCCACCACGGAGGGCTGGCGCACCATCGCCGCTTTCGGCCACATGCTTGGCGCATGGCTCATGCTGCTGTTCGTTATTGCGCACGCCTATATGGCCACCATGGGAAAGACTCCTTCCTATCTCATCCGCGGCATGATAACCGGCGTGGAAGATATATGGCTCACGGAAGAGGAACTCTGCTACCTGCGCAATTTTCACCCCCACCGCCTGCTGGAGGTGGAAAAATCCGCCTCACCAGTGTCCTCGACGGCCTGATGACGACCCCAGCGCAACGACGGCCCCAGCGCCCCGTGCGAAGCATGCTTCTGCCCGATGGGAAGATCGAAGGCTTACTGTTCACCACGCCCGTGACAGGAGGTCCAATGCAGCCCGCCTTTTGAAGCCTCCATCCTTTCTCCCATGCGAACCCGCATGGTTCGATTCTTTGGAATCGAGGCCGTGCCAGGCAGATCTCATGGCTTCACATTGTCAAATAGCGCGAAACCGAACGGGCCACACACACCGCGGACAAGGCGCAACGGGAAGTCACCTCCCGGCCCCCCAGGGCTTTCAGCACTCCTGCACGCATCACGGGCAAAAGCCGCACTAGCCACGCGCCCCAAGCGCACGATTTCGTCATGATGCTGCCGTGCGTTCACTCTCTCCGACAAACCCTGCGCCCAGAGAACACGATTTACGCCGAGCGAGAAGCGCAAGCGCCTCCATCAAGCGTCTCCATATGGGCAAGCCCCGTCGCAGAGAACACGGGTGGACGTGCCCGGCACGCCTGCTGCCGCCGCTGGACGAACCACACACGCGGAGCACACGGACGGCGCGCGCCCCCGCACCGTGCAGATGGACGGACAAGCCATCCACGCAATGAACACACGCTGAAAAGGACACCCCGCACACCCTGAAGAGCCAGGCGATCATCCGCGGGGAACGAGCTCAATATCGGCGCAGCAGACCTACCAGCCGACCCTGGATCTTCACCCGATCTGGGCCGAAGATGCGCGTCTCGTACGCGGGATTGGCGGCCTCCAGCGCGATGGACCCTCCCTTGCGACGAAAGCGCTTGAGCGTCGCCTCCTCGTCATCCACCAGCGCCACCACGATATCACCGTTCTGCGCCGTGTTCGTACGCCGGATGATGACTGTGTCACCGTCCAGAATGCCCGCCTCGATCATCGAATCACCACGAACTTCCAGCGCGAAATGATCCCCCGAACTCAGCATCTCCGGCGGCACCATCACGTCATGCGTATGATCCTGAATGGCTGAAATGGGCACGCCGGCGGCGATGCGCCCCATCACGGGCACCACCACGGCCCGCGGCGGCTCACCCGTATTCAGCGGGGTTTCGTCTTCCGGCCTGCGCCCCAGCCCGCCCTGAATGACGTCCGGCGTGAACGGCGCCCGCGCCGCGCCAAGCCCGGCCCCCATGGTTTCCGGCAGCTTGATGATCTCGATGGCGCGCGCCCGGTGTGGCAGGCGACGGATGAACCCTCGTTCCTCCAGCGCCGTGATGAGCCGGTGAATGCCCGACTTGGAGCGCAACCCCAGCGCCTCCTTCATTTCGTCGTAGGAAGGCGGAATACCCCTTTCCTTGACCCGCTGATGAATGAATTTCAGCAGCTCGTACTGCTTGGGTGTCAGCATCGTTCCACTCCGCTCCGAACCCGCCGAAACCGGCGCCCTCAAACAAATCCCGAACCCCCTATAGCAGTTCCAATTACGTTCCGCAAGCATTAAGCGACATTTTGTTCTCTTCCACTGAACACAAGTTGTCCACAGATTGCGGGATGGCTTGATTCCCAGCGAAAACAGAAATATGATCCGAACAAATAGAGAAAAATAAAGGCGTGGAGAACTCTTGCGCAAGGCTGGTGTCGCCTTCGCGCATGCAATAGACTTTCGCCACGGAACTCATGGAGAGGACAGGGATATGGCAGGCTCGGTCAACAAGGTCATTCTGGTGGGCAATCTCGGCGCGGACCCGGAGATCCGCCACACGCAGGATGGCCGCCCCATTGCGCACCTGCGTGTGGCCACCAACGAAACGTGGAAGGACAGGAATTCAGGAGAGCGCCGCGAACGCACCGAATGGCATCGCGTCGTCATCTTCAGCGAAGGGCTGGCCCGCATCGCCGAGCAATATCTGCGCAAGGGCTCGAAGGTTTACATCGAGGGCCAATTGCAGACCCGCAAGTGGGTCGGGCAGGATGGCATCGAGCGTTATACCACCGAGATCGTCCTGCAGAACTACAACGGCGTGCTTACCATGCTGGATACCCGCGCTCCGGGGCAACAAGCCGGGTATGGCGCGGCCGGCGCTGCTGCGATGGGGGGCGGCTTCGCCGAATCACCATCACCGGCCTTCGCCGACGTGGCGGATCCGCTCGGCGCGCCTGCCGGGGCGGCGGGTGGCGCCCAACCCGCGCAGGGCGGGCAGGAGCCTGGCGGCACGCCCGATTTCGCCCGCGAGCTGGACGACGATGTGCCGTTCTGAGGTGGACACCTCCCCTTGCATGTCGCATGGCGACTCACGGTGTGGCGTTCCATTCGTGAAGAATGTGAAAGGACTGGATTCGTCCGCGGTAGCCCAAACGAAACATCAGCATGATGCCCCGCTCTCCCCGCCCAGGCACCTTGGTCGTGAATGATATCGGGTGGTTGGACGGGGCGTGGGGTGGTCGGTGGGCCTTTACGCATTCTGTATGACACCACCCAGTCAGAAACCACTTTCCCGCAAGAAGACGGCAACCACGCGCCGCGCCAGCCGCCCCGCCAGACTCTCCGCCCGCGCCTGCACCACCACGCGCCCCCGGCAGGCGACGGTGCAGGGTGACGCTTCCCGTTGCGCGTCCTCCCGGCCGTGCTCACGCCGTTGCCACGCTTCCGGCGCCGCACCATCCTTCGCGGTGGAATCCGCCGGCTCCAGCCGCAGCGGGAACATTCCCACCCGCGTGTGCACTGAACCATCCTGCGGGTCGCGTTCCGCTGCCACCGGCCCGCCGTGCACCGAGGAAAGGTAGAGAATGTCCCTGCCCTGCCGCCGTGCCGCACCGATCTCCACCAGCCGCACGGGCAGCACCGCCGCGCCCGGATCATCCGGCACGAAGCGCCCTTCCGCGCCTGTATCCAGCCGTCCCACCACCGTTTCCGGCGCCAGCGCCGCAACCCGCAGTCTTTCCACCGCCACCACGCGCAGCAGCAAATCGTCCGGGTTCACCCACATGCCCGGCCGCAGCCCCGTCCTCATGCTGCGCACCTCGCCATCCGTCTCTGCCTTCAGCACCAGGCGCTGCCGCCGCTCCGCCAGGCCGGCCAGCTTTGTCATCAGCTGCTGACGTTCCCTTCGCAGTACCGCGATGAGTCGCAGGTCTTCCCGGCTCGCCACCATGCGTGCCAGCCGCCGCTCCACCAGTTCAAGCCGCGCCGAAGCCGCCTTCTCCTCGTAATCCAGCGCATCGGACTCCAGCACCGCCAACACCTGCCCGGCGCGCACCCGCTGCCCCGGCCGCACGCTCATCCGCGCCAGGCGCGCCGGCTCCGGCGCATGCACCTCCTGTTCCACCACTGGCAACAGCACCGCCGGCAGACTCACACTTCTCCAGATGGGAGCGAAAAGCACCGCCAGCACCACCAGCGCAATGCCCGCCAGCCGCCAGGGCTTGCCCCGTTCCATGATTTCCTCCCGATCCCGCCACCAGTCCTTCAGCACCCGCCACACCGGCAGCACGATGAACCACGCCAACTCCACCGCCGCCAGGAAGATACCCGCCACCTTCGGAAAGGCGTGATAGACGAGCACCGCGATGCCCACGAACAGGAATAGCCGATACACCCACGTGGCGAAGGCATAGACAATGAGAAACCTCTGCATGCGTGGCGAAAATTCCTCCGGCGGCGGCTCCTCCAGCCCGAAAAGCATCCGCCGCAACTGCCACAGCGCCAGCGCGAAGGCGCGCGGTTGCAGGTTGTGCACGCGCAAGAGGTCGGCAAGGATGTGATAGCCGTCAAAGCGCATGAAGGGACTCATGTTCACCAGCAACGTGGTGAGCAGACTGGTGGTGGCGACGAAGAAGGCCGCCGTACGCCCCGCGCCCTCCGGCAGAATGGCCCACAGAAACAGCGCAATGCCCGCCAGCGCCAGTTCCACCAGCATCCCGCCCATGCCAATGAGCACCCGCGCCCGCCGGTCCTTCACCTTCCACGCGTCCGTCACATCCGTGTAGAACATCGGCACCATGACGAGGAACGCCACGCCCATGCTCGGCACCCGCACACCATGGCGCGTGGCGATATAGGCGTGCCCCAGCTCATGCGCCACCTTCACGATGAGGATCGTCAGACCGAACAGCACCAGCCCGTGCGCATTGACGAAACCCATGAAGGTGCCGAGAAACGTGTCCCACTGCTTTAGCGTCAGCCACACCCCCAGCAGAAAGATTACGGCCAGCACCGCCAACCCTGCCCGTGACCCCAACCACCGCACATGGGGAAAGGTGGCATCCAGAAACCGCTGCGGGCGCACCAGCGGGATGCGAAAGAACAGATATCCGTGCAACAGCCGACGCAGCATCCCCTTCCGCGCCCGTCCATCCTGCCGCCACAACCCTTCCCAGCCGCGCGACTGCGGAGTCAGCAACATGTTGTGCTCGAGGAACGCCGCCAGCTCCAGGATGTCTTCCGGCTCGGCCTCCATGCCATGCCGACGCCGCAGGCACTCCAGCACGCCGCCCACCGTACCCGCCTTCCAGCAGCCCAGCGCCCGCACCGCTGTTACCGGCATCCGAAAATAGCGATTGCGCACCGGATCATGCACGAGGTAACCGCCTGCCCATCCGGCATCTGCCGCCGCCTCGCGCACGCGCAACTCTTCCCGCAGCTGCGGCAGCGGCATGGCCAGAACGTCGGCCGCCTCGTCCGCCATCGCCGGATCGCAAACCGTCGCGTCGCCGTGCTCCATCCCCGCCGCTCCCGCGTCCGGCATCGTCCCGCCTACCACCCCAGGAACTGCCGCACCGCCGCTATGGGCCGGCGGAACAGATAGAACGCCAGCGGCACCCGTTCACCGAACACCTGTGCCGACCCGCGAAACCCGATGCGCAGCCGTTCGCGCAACGCCCGCCGTTCCTGCTCGTCCATCGCCACCGGCTCCGCGATGATGCGGAAGGCCAGCAAGCCGCCGGGAATTTCCTCTGCATGAAAGCTAGCCCAACGCACCCGCGCCGGAATGGCGTTGAGCGGGTCGGCATCCAGAAAGACTTTCACCCGCCCTCCCTCGCGTATGGCAATGGCGTCGCTCACCGGCAGATCGACACGGAATACCACCTGCGACGGATCGGCGATTTCCATCACCCGCTCGCCGGTTTTCACCGGCTTGCCCATGAGCCGCGCCTTGTCGGCGAAAATCGCCACGCCTTCTTTCGGTGCCCTCACCTCCACCCGCGCCAGCAGCCGCTCCGCCCGCGCCCGTTCCACCCGCGCCAGTTCCAGCTCCGTCCGTGCCTCGGCCAGCCGCTGTCGCGCCTGCGGATCGGCGAAGGCGGCCTTGCGCAAGGTGGCCAGCTTCGCCACCGCCACCGCCTCGCGCCGCGCAGCCACGTCGGCTTCGGCCCGCAGCGTCGTGTCGTCATAACGCAGCAGCGCCTGTCCGGGTTGCACCGGCGTATTCGGCTCAACCAGCACCTGGGCGATGACGCCATCCATCGGTGCCGTCACGGGAAAAGGATCGTCTGCCACCACCTCCACCGGCGCAATCGCCGTCATCGGCACCGGCACCAGCATCAGCGCCAGCAACACCAGCGGGATGACCCACAACGCTCGCCGCGGGATGCGCACCCGCTCGAATACCGAGCGCGGCGCCAACGCCCGAATGGCATGCGCCACCGCTTCCGCCAGCCGCGCGCCGATGACCTCATCGGCCTCGCGCCATGCATCCGCACGCATGAACATGAGCGCGCCGAACGGTCGCCCATCGCGCTCGCGCAGAACATGCAGCAGATAATGCTCGAATGGCCATTCGGCGAGCGCACCGGCATCCACCTCCCCGGCTTCCGCCTTCAGATCTCCGCGCAGCGTGTCCTTCTCGACGCAGCGCTGCAACAGCCGCGCGGAAACCGCCTGCAGTGCGCGCACCAGCGGCGCCTGTCTGTCCACCTGCGAAAGCCCGGAAAAGGCGCTCACCGTCGCTCGCCCGTGGCCATCGAAGCTGACGAAAGCAGCCTGCGAATAGGAAAGCAGCCGCCTCAGTTCGTTCACCGCGAAGATTTCCACCGCCCGCCGGTCGGGCAGCTTGCGCAGCGCCCCTTCCACTTCCAGCAGGGTGGCCAGCCGTTGCACGCCATCATTCGCACCGGCGGCGTTTTCATCCCGCCCGCTTCTCCCTTTCGCAGGCACCGGCCGTGGCCGTGCGCTCATGCTCCGCCCCCCTTGCCGTCTTCAGCCTTCCGTCCGAACACCGCGTTCTTGCGGCGAATGAAGCGCACCTGCCCCGTCATGCCGGGCCTGACCATGGACGGCGGCGTACCCACCTCGCCATAGACCCGCACCGTTTGCGATACCTGATCCACCTCCGCACCGATGCGCGTCACCTTGCCCTTCAGCATCTCGCCCAATCCGTCCACACGAAACTCGAACGGTTCGCTCACCTTCAGCCATTTCAGCCACGCCGCCGGCACGATCATCTCCACCTCCAGCGGCCCGCGCCGCACGATGGTGATGAGCTTGCCCCCCACCCGCGGCGTTTCCTGAATGTCCACGTGCCGCGCCACCACCCAGCCGTCATAGGGCGCGCGCACGTTGCACTGCTGCACGCGCAGCCGCGCCTGTTTCGCTTCCGCCGCCGCCTGCTCGGCTTCGGCCATGGCCACGGCCGCATCCAGCCGCCCCGCCGCCTGATAAGCCAGCAACCGCCGCTTGGAGCGTGCCTTCAGATTACGCGCCCGCCACGCCGCCTTTGCCGCCACCCATTCCGCTTTCAGCAGGCTGCAATCAAACTTCAGCAACACCTCCATGCGTTTGAAGGATTCGCCCTCGCGCTTGATAATGGCCGCCACCGGCGCCGTGATCTGCACCGAGAGGTCGGAGCGGGCCTTGGCCCGCAGCAGACCACGCACCGCCTGCTCCTCGCCAGCGTCCGCTGCCGCCGCGGGCGTTGCCAGCAATGCCGACAACACCAGCAGACAGGCCGCTTTCGGAATGTTCCGCCACCGCGGACAACGCCGCGGCGCGGCGACGCCTGAGAGCAATGTTCTCCTACGCATCGTCATCCTCCTCATTCGGCCAGCGCCGCGAGCAGACGGCTGACTGCCTCCTTTTCGGCCTCTGCGGCGCGCTCCACCTGATCGGAGAACGCCGCGCCCATCCGTTGCTCGCCCAGCAGCGTCATCTGCCCGTTGGTCAGATCGATACGCAAATCCCACACACGCACCGAGCCGTCGGGTTGCGTCTGCTCAAGCCGCAGACGCTCGGCCTGGCCGCCCGCCGGAATGTCGATGACCACCGTTCCGTCGTCCAGCCGGTTCACGTAAACCGGCAGTGGAGCGCCATCGGCCCCACGCACGACGATATCGCTCGCCGGCAGGCCATCCGGCCGCTTCAGCTCCATCACCAGCGCGCCATCGCCGGTGATGAGTGTCTGCAGCATGGCGTTGCCGCTGGAGAGATTCAGCGACAGGGTCAGGCTGTCGCCAGCCTCGGGCAGCGGCAGGCCACCGCCGCGGTCATCACCTGCCTCCGCGCCGGCCTGACCGTCGGCCCCGAATGCAACCGCCTCCTCCAGCCGCTGCGCCCAGCCGGCCGTGTTGGCGATGGCGTTGGCGGCCAGGTTCACGCTGCCCACACCCTTGCCGGCACCCTGCCCTTGCCCGGCGACATGGGTGATGGCGCCCTCGCCCGGCAGCGTGGAGCCACCACCGGAGCCGCCACCATTGGCGCCATTGCCGCCCCCGTTCACCCCGTGGATGATGGAAGCGCCATTGCCGCCATCAGGCCCGGAGCCGTCGTCGATGCCGGAACCGGAGCCATTGCCGCCGCCGGCACCCTCGCCACCGGAACCACCATAATTGCCACCGGCGCCACCATTGCCACCGTCGCCACCGCCATCGCCTCCGCCGACGCCCTCACCGCCCTCACCGGGCACATAGGGGAAGTCCATCGGCTTCACATCCAGCGTGAAGGTCGTACTGGCGATGCCACCCTGGCCATCGTCAGCCATGACGGTCACCGTGTAGGGCCCGTGCTGCGAGGCGTCGTTGGCGATAGTGCCGGAGATGACGCCCGTTGCCGGGTCGATGGCAAGCCCCTCCGGCAGCCCGGTGGCCGTGTAGGTCAGCGTATCGCCGTCCCGGTCGGTGAAGTGCGCACCGGCGTCGATGGAGAGCGGATCGTTGTTGCGCGCCTCCATGTCGGCGATGGGCGCCGTCATCTCCGGCGGCACGTTGGTCACGCCGTATTCGAAGGTGAAAGTCACCTGTGCGCCGTTCTCGTCCGTGGCCGTCACCGTGACGGGATAGCGGCCATCGCCGTTCGGGCCAGCGGTGGAAGCATCCGGCGCAACCGTGCCGGAGATGACGCCCGTGACCGGGTCGATGCTCAGGCCCGCCGGCAGGCCGGTGGCGGAGAAGGTAAGCGCCCCGCCCTCCGGGTCGGCCACATACTGGCTCATGTCCAGCGGCGTGATGGTCTCGCCATCGTTCACCACCTGCGCCGGCACGACGCTGTTCGGATCCGCCGGCGTCGGATCGCCTGGCGCGCCCGGATCGGTCGGATCGATCACCACCGGCCCGTCGTTGGATCCGGTCAGAGTGATCGACAACGTCGCCGTGGCCGTGCCACCCTCGCCATCAGTGATCGTGTAGGTCACTGTGTCCGTCACCGTCTCGCCCGCGCCCAGCGCGTTGGCCGCCGCGTTCGGCGTAAACGTCCACGAGCCGTCGGCGTTGATAGTCACTTCGCCATGCGGCAGCGCCATCGGCTGACCCACGTTGGCCGCGTCGCCATCCACCGCCGCCACCGTCACCGGATCGGCATCCGGCGCGCCGTCGGCATCGCCCGTGGTGGCATCGGTGATAACGTTGCCGGTGAGCGTGTCGTCCTCGCCGCCAGCCGCCGCGTCATCCACCGCCACCGGCGGCACGTTGCTCACGTCGATGGTGAACTGCTGCGTCACCTCTGCGCCGCTGGCATCGGTGGCCGTCACCGTGACGGTGTAGGAACCATCACCGTTGGGCCCGCTCTGACTGGCGGAACGATCCACCGTGCCGCTGATGGTACGCGTCGCCGGATCGAACGTCAGCCCCGCCGGCAGGCCGCTCACGGCATAGGTCACCGGATCACCGTCCGGATCGATGATGAGATCGCCCAGCACGATCGGGTCGATAGCCTTGCCGTCCGTGGCCGTGCGGTTGATCAGGCCCACGTTTGGCCCCAGGTAGCCGCCATTGCCGCCCTGGCCGCCCTGGCCGCCATTGCCGGAGCCGTCATCGCCCACGTGCACCGTCACCGTCGCCGTGCCGGTGGCGCCCTGCGCGTCCGTCACCGTGTAGGTGAAGGTATCCGTGCCCTCGTACCCGGCATCCGGCGTATAGGTGACGGAGCCATCGGCGTTCACCACCACCGAGCCATGCTGCGGCTGCGTGGCGATGGAGGCCGCGAGCGCGTCCCCGTCCGGGTCGGCGTCATTCGCCAGCACACCCAGCTGCAGCGGCGTGTTCGGGTTCGTCCAGCCCGTGTCATCCGCCGCCACCGGCGCCGGGTTGGACACGTTCAGCGTGAGCGTGCCCGTCACCTGCTTGCCGTCCGAGTCGGTAGCCGTGATCAGCACCTCATACGGCCCCTCCGCCGAAGCGTCGTTGGCCAACGTGCCGCTGATCTCGCCGGTGACCGGGTCGATGGACAACCCCGCCGGCAGGCCGATGGCCGAGAATGTCAGCGGCTGGCCGTCCGGATCGGTGAAGGCAGAGCCGGCGTTGATTGGCGTGATCGTCTCGCCGTCCGTCACGTCCACCGGGTCCATGACCACCGGCAGACCATTCCCAGCGTTGCTACCGGTGCCGCCACCGGAGCCGCCACCGCCGGGGCCGACGATCTCCGGCACGCCGGGGTCGTCATCGCCCACGTGCACCGTGATGGTCGCCGCGTCACGCCCGCCGTTGGCGTCCTCCAGCACGTAGCTGAACGTGTCCGTGCCGGTGAAGCCACTATCCGGTTCATACGTCAGCGTGCCGTCCGGGTTCATGCTCACCGTGCCATGCCGCGGCTGATCGTCGATCAGCGCGATGTGCAGCGGATCGCCGTCCGGGTCGGTATCGTTGGCCATGGCGTTGATCACCACCGGCGTGTCCATGTCCGTGTTCACCACGTCGTCCACCGCGTCCGGGCCGGGGTTGCCCACCGTGAAGGTAAACGTCTCCGTCACGTGGTTGCCATCCGGGTCGATGGCCGTCACGTGCACTTCATACGGCCCGTGCTTCGACGCGTTGGCGTCGATGGTGCCCGAGATCACGCCCGTGGCCGGATCGATGGACAGACCCTCCGGCAGGCCTGTGGCCTGATACGTCAGCGGCTGCCCGTCTGGATCGGTGAAGTGCCCGGACACGTCGATCGGCGTGATCGTCTCGCCGTCATTGCCGGACTGGTCGGCCAGCGCCGTGCCCTCCGGCACGCCCGGCAGCTGCGGCTTCGCCGGGCCGGCGCCCACCTCCACCGTCACCTGCGCTGTCACCGTGCCGCCCTGGCCGTCGGAGACCGTGTAGTCGAAGGTGTCGGTGCCCACGAAGCCCGCGTTCGGCGTGTAGGTCACGGTGCCGTCGGCGTTGATGGTCACACTGCCATGCGCCGGCGCCGTCGTGCCGGTGATGGCGAGCGCATCGCCGTCCGGCGCACCGTCCGCATCGTTGGCCAGCACGTTCACCACCACCGCGGTGTCCTGCACCGTCGCCGCCGCGTCGTCCTGCGCCTGCGGATCGACGTTCTCCACCGTCAGCAACACCGTCACCGAGGTCATCTCGCCATCCGGGCCATAGGCTGTCACCAGCGCGTGATACGGGCCGGACACCGAGGCGTCATTGGCAATGGTGCCGCTGATGATGCCCGTGGCCGGATCGATCTCCAGCCCCTGCGGCAGATCCGTCGCCACATAGGTCAGCGGCAGGTTGTCCGGGTTGTTGATGGCCTGCGCCACATCGATCGGCTGGATGGTCTCGCCATCGGTCACCGTGCGCTGCACCGCCGGCGGCGCGATGATCAGGCCATCGTCCGAGCCGGTCACCGTCACCTCCAGCGTTGCGGTGTCATAACCGCCCTGCCCGTCCGAGACCTCGTAGGTGATGGACGTGGTGCGGCTCTCGCCCTCCGCCAGGGCATCGAAGTCCAGGCCCGGCGCGAACGTCCAGCTGCCGTCCTCCTCGATCACGAACGTGCCGCCGCCGGAGCCGGCCACCGGTTCACCCACGTTGCCCGGCGAACCGGCCACCTCGGAGACCACCAGCGCATCCGCATCCGGCGCCGTGTCGGCGTCGTTGGCCAGAACGTCACCGCTCACGGCCGTGTTCTCGTCCGTGCTGGCCGCATCATCCGCCGCCTGCGGCGCCGGGTTGGTGACCGTGATGGTGGTGGACAGCGCCACGCTCTCGCCCTGATCGTCCGTGGCCGTCACCGTCACCTGATACACCCCCGGCGCATTCACCGGGTCCGTGCCACCCTGCGAGGCGGAAGGATCAATGGTGCCGGAGATGACACCCGTGGTGGGATCGATGGTCAGCCCCGCCGGCAGGCCGGTGGCGGAGAAGGCGAGCGCCCTGCCCTCCGGGTCGGCCACATACTGGCTCGCGTCCAGCGGCGTGATGGTTTCACCGTCCGCCACGTCCTGCGCCGGCACGACGCTGTTCGGATCCGCCGGCTTCGGATCGCCCGGCTCGCCCGGATCCGTCGGGTCGATCACCACCGGCCCGTCGTTGGAGCCGGTCAGCGTGATCGACAGCGTCGCCGTCGCCGTGCCACCCTCGCCGTCAGTGATCGTGTAGGTCACCGTGTCCGTGGCCGTCTCGCCCGCGCCCAGCGCGTTGGCCGCCGCGTTCGGCGTGAACGTCCACGAACCGTCGGCGTTGATGGTCACCGTGCCATGCGGCAGCTGCACCGGCTGGCCGACATTGGCCGCATCGCCGTCCACGGCGGACACGCTCACCGGATCGCTGTCCGGCGCCCCGTCGGCATCGCCCGTCGCCGCATCCGTGATGACGTTGCCCGACAGCACGTCATTCTCGCCACCGGCCGCCGTGTCATCCACCGCCACCGGCGGGATGTTGGTCACCGTGAAGGTGATGGTGGTGCTGGCCGTCGCGCCCTCCGGATCGGTGCCGGTAATGGTCGCCACATACACGCCATCGCCATTCGGCCCGCCCTGGCTGGCGGAGCGGCCGATGGTGCCGGTGATCGCACCCGTGGCCGGGTCGATGCTCAGCCCCGCGGGCAGCCCGGTGGCGGAGAAGGTCAGCGCCGCGCCCTCCGGATCGGCGAACACAGCCGCCGCGTCGATGGGCGAGATCGCCGTGCCGTCCGTCGCCGTCACGTCCGCCAGCACGTTGTCCGCATCCGGCGCCGGGTTCGGATCGCCCGGCTCGCCCGGGTCGGTCGGGTCGATCACGACAGGCCCGTCGTTGGAGCCGGTCAGCGTGATCGACAGCGTCGCCGTCGCCGTGCCACCCTCGGCATCGGTGATGGTGTAAGTCACCGTGTCCGTGGCCGTCTCGCCCTCGGCCAGCGCGTTCGCCGCCGCGTTTGGCGTGAACGTCCACGAACCGTCGGCGTTGATGGTCACCGTGCCATGCGGCAGCTGCACCGGCTGGCCCACGTTGGCCGCATCACCATCCACGGCAGAGACGCTCACCGGATCGCTGTCCGGCGCCCCGTCGGCGTCGCCCGTCGCCGCATCCGTGATGACGTTGCCCGACAGCACGTCGTTCTCGCCACCCGCCGCCGCGTCATCCTGCGCCACCGGCGGCACGTTGCTTACCTGTATGGGAATGGTGAACTGCGTGCTCACACCGGACGGATCGGTGGCTGTCACCGTAACGGTATAGGCGCCATCGCCGTTCGGCCCGCCCTGCGATGCGGAGCGGTCGATGGTGCCGGTGATCGCGCCCGTTGCCGGGTCGATGGACAGCCCCGCCGGCAGCCCGGTGGCGGAGAACGTCAGCGCCTCGCCCTCCGGGTCGGCCACATATTGCGCTGCATCGAAAGTCACCGCCTCGCCGTCGGCCAGCGTCTGCTGCGGCACCACCGTGTCCGGATCGGCAGGCTTCGGATCGCCCGGCGCGCCCGGATCGGTCGGGTCGATAACCGCCGGGCCGTCGTTCAGCCCCACCACGGTGATGGTCAGCGTCGCCTGCGCCTCGCCGCCCTGGCCGTCGGAGACGCGGTAGATCACCGTCTGGATAGCCGTCTCGCCGCTCTTCAGCGCGTTGGCATTGGCGTTCGGCGTGAACGTCCAGCTGCCATCCGTGTTCAGCACGATGGAACCGTGCGACAGCAGCAGCGGTTGGCCCACCTGCCCGCCGATGACAGCACTCACGCTCAGTGCGTCGGAATCCGGCGCACCATCCACATCGTTGGCCAGCACGTCGCCGGTCTGGGTGGCGTCCTCCGTGTCCAGGCTGGTGTCCGCCTGCGCCACCGGCGCCACGTTGTTCACCGTCCAGGTGAAGGACACGCTGGCGATGCCGCCATTGCCATCGTCCACCGTCACCGTGACCGGA
>JALUAB010000063.1 GCA_027051195.1 Hyphomicrobiales bacterium | reverse complement strand
CGCGCGCGAAGATGCGTTCCGTGCGCGCCGGTGCGTGCAGGCCGAAGATGCGCCCGCGCGACTCGCCGACGATGACGAGCGCCGGCGCCGTGCCGTTATTCCCGTTGCCCGGTTCCATGTCCGCCTTTACGTGGAAATCATTGCACCGTCTCGGCCCGTGCATACAACGCCAGCGTCAATATCGCCAGCAGCGAAACCGGCATCCATCCCGCCAGCCACGGCGGCACCAGCCCCAGCTCGCCCACCGTCATCGCCAGTCCGTCGAACACGAAGAAGCCGAACCCGATGGCCACGCCTCCCACCAGCAGCACCATGGCGATGTTGCCGCGCCTGAATCGCGCCGCCAGCGGCAGGCACACCGCGATCATCAGCAACGGCACCAGCAGGCTCGCCAACCGCCGGTGCCAGCGCGTCTGATACACCTGCACGGGCCGCAGGCCAAAGCCGAGGTTGTCGATGAAATACTTCAGTTCCTTCAGGGACATTTCGTCCGGATCGCCGGTGCGCACCCCCTGCGCCGCCAGTTTCAGGTCGCCGGAATAGACGAGCGCGTCCAGCCGGGCCGGCGGCACGGGCTCGCGCCGATAGACGGCGACGTTCCGCAACAGCCACCGCCCGGCCTCGCGCCGCGCCGTTCTGGCGAAGATCTGTTCCGTCAGCAGCCCGTCCGCATCCCTCCGGAAAATGATCACGTCCGAAAGCTCCGTGGCCTGTGCGTTGGCCTTTCCCGCGCGCAGGATGTCGTTGCCTGACCGCATCCAGATCACCCCGCCACGCGATGCGCTCAGCTTCTTCTGCGCGTATTCGCCCACGCCCCAGCCGGAGAGCTCCTTAACCGCCGACGGCACCAGCCGGTCCTCCAGCGCGAATTGCACCACCCCCATGAGAATGCCCAGAGGCAGCAACATGCCCATCAGTTGCAACGGCGTCACCCCCGCCGCCCAGATGGGCACCATCTCGTTGCGATAGCCCAGCTCCAGCAGCGTCAGCACCATCGCCAGCAGCAGCGACATGGTGAAGAATACGGCCACCAGCCCCGGCAGGCGCAGTCCGGCATAGCGCAACATCCCGGCGAAGCCGGCGCCGTTGGCCGTGATATCGTCCATGTAGGCCACCACCTCCAGTGTCAGCACCAGCATGGACATGCCCAGCACGATGACGAGAAACCGCGCCAGGATCATGCGCGAGAGCATTCTGCCCAGCACGGGGATCATCACGCCGCCTCCTCCTTGCCGGAACGCCGGAACAGCGCCTTGCTTCTCCGCGCGATGCTGCCCAGCAGCTCGTAGAGGGACTCGAACATGTCGCGGCGCAGCGTGAAGCACGTGCGGTAATAGCGGACGAGGGAAAACGTCAGGAGCATGAACCACGGCCCCCATATGCCCAGCCACGCGGGCAATTGCCCCAGGCGCACGGCGGTCGCCCCCTGCTGCACCGCCTCGTTGTAGGCTATGAGAATGGCCAGTGCCACGGCGAAGCGATACGCCCGTTGCCGCCGCCGCTGGCCGATGGCGAAGGGAATGGCCAGAAACGGCAGCACCGGCAGGGTCAGAATGGCCACCAGCCGCTTGTGAAACTCCGCGTGCAGCTCGTTCACCGTCGCCTGCGCCCGCGGCCTGTCGAGCGTCGCCCACAGTTCTGGCAGCATCAATTCGCGTTCATCCACGCCGCGCGGACGAAACACCAATGCGCCCTCGCGCCCCAGCGGCGCTTCCGCCCGGGCGAAGAGCCCGCTTTCGAACTTCGGCAATGGCTCCGCCGCGCGCTCCGGATGCGGCCTGCCGTCTATCTTCAGCCGATGTCCGCGTTCGAGAATGAGCAGTGGCCGCGGATCATGCCGCTGCCGCACCAGACGCCCGCGCTCCGCCGTTACCGTCTCCGACCCCCGTTCGCCGAGATCGGTGAACAGGAAAAGCCGCCGGAAGCGCTGATTCTGCCGATCCAGCTCATCAATGATGAAGGTGCGCCGCCCCGCCTGCATGAACACGCCTTCCTCGGCGAGAAGGAACACCTCCACGTTCTGCACCGTGTATTTCAGCGCCCGGTAGGCATAGCGCGTATATGGCTGCATCCAGCCGAAAATGAACACCGCCAGCAGCGAGGCCAGAACGGAAAGCATGATCACCGGCCGCGCCAGCCGGTGCAGGGAGACGCCGGCGGCGAGAAAGGCATCTATCTCCGCGTGCCGGGACATCTGGTTGAAGCCGTAGAGCAGCCCCAGGAAGATCGACGCCGGAATGGCCAGCCCGAGATAATGGGGCACCAGATACCCCAGCATCTCGAACACCAGCGTGAGCGAACCCTTCTTGCCCAGCGTCAGGTCGAGAATGCGGACGAAACGCTCCGCCAGCAGCATCAAAAGGCCGATGACGAACGATACCAGCAGCGGTTTGCCCACTTGCGCCAGCACGTATCGGTCGATGATGGTCATGCGCCTGCCGTGTCTGCGAAATTGCATCAGGGGAGAGCGGCCCGGCTCCCGCCCCCGGTTCATCGCGCCCATGGCTCCGCATGCCAGAACTGGCGGCACAAATCAAATGAACGCACGGCGTTCACGCGTCCACGCTGGAAAGTGCGAGGACTTCCAGCCGTTCCATCGCGCCGGAGGCTTCGAGAGCGCGGCGTTCGACATCGAATCGCCAGGTTCCCCGTTCACGCCGTATGGAGATCTTCTGCCAGCCCGCCGCCGGGCGCTCGCACCCCGGCTTCATGGAGGCCGACGGTGCGGAAAGCGCATGCATGACGCCACCGCTCACCTCACGCGCCATGTGCCCCCAGCGGTGCGTGTGGCCGAACAGCACCAGCTCCGCCCCGGCCCGCGCCAGCACCTCTTCCAGCGCGGCGTCATCTTTCAGGGCCTTGCGCGGCTTGTCGGAAAGCGCCGGCAGCGGCGGATGATGCACCAGCACGACCCGGCACAGCCCCTTCGCAGCGCAATCACGCAGCACTGCCTCCAGACGCTCCAGCTGCGCCACACCCAGCCGGCCGGAAGCCTCCCGCCACGGCGCCGCAAAGGTGGAATTGAGGCCGATCACGGCGATGTTGCCCACGTAGCGCACGGTGGGAAACTGCGGCAGGGCATCGGCCGCCGGATCACCGCTCATCCATGGCGCCAGCAGCGCCAGACCGGCGGCCCGCGCATCGGCCACGTAGAAATCGTGATTGCCCGGAACAAGAACCAGCGCCTGCGGCCGCGCCAGCTCCTCCAGCCACGCCCGCGCCGCCGCGAACTCCGCCCGCGTGGAGATGTTCACCACGTCTCCGGTAAGCGCCATCAGCGCATCCGGCGCCTGAGCCCGGATGTCTTCCGCCAGCGCCGCCAGCACCTCCGGCCGGTGTGCCTTGCGCCGCCTGAGCGTCCAGGAAAGCCAGCCCAGGATGCGCTTGCTTAACAGCTCGCCCGGGCGCACCCCGGCCAGCGGCAGGTGCGGGTCGGTGAAATGCGCGATGATTGTGCTCAAGCCGTGCTCCTTCCGTCGCGTGGGCATGTTCTCCGGCATTGACGTCAGGGGCGAAAAGTTGTCAATGCTCTCCAGCGGACTTTCCCAATCCCCTATCCGGAGTGGACACGTGAAGGTCATCATCCTCGCCGCCGGTCAGGGCAGCCGCCTGCTGCCGCTCACGCAGGACACCCCCAAGGCTCTTCTGGACATTCACGGCCAGACCCTTATCGGCCGCCAGATAGATGCCTTCGCCGCCTGCGGCGTGCGGGAATTCGTGGTCGTCACCGGCTTCCGCCCGGACCTGATGGACGAGGCCCTGGCGCGCATCGCCCGGCGCAACGGCGTGAACGTGCGCACCATTCACAACCCCTTCTATGCGGTGGCGGACAATCTGGCCAGCTGCTGGATGGCGCGGCACGAGATGGATGGCGACTTCATCCAGGTGAACGGCGACAACGTGTTCCGCACGAATCTCGCCAAGGCCCTGCTGGCGGCGGAGGGCGCGCCCGTCATCGCGGCGGTGGCCCGCAAGCGGCATTATGACGCCGACGACATGAAGGTCACGCTGAAGGGAGGCCGGCTGCTGCACATCGGCAAGGAACTGCCGATCGCGGAGGTGAACGCCGAGGCGCTGGGTTTCTACGTTTTCCGCGGTGAAGGCCCGGCGCTGTATCGCGCCACGCTGGAAGAGATGATCCGCGAGGCGGATGGCCTGCACCAGTGGTTCCCCGCCGCCATCGACCGGCTGGCGCAACGGGCGGAAGTGCGGGTGGTGGATCTCACCGGGCTGGAATGGTGCGAGGTGGACTATCCCACAGACCTGAAGCTGGCCCGCGAATACGCCGCCCGCTGGGACGCCGAAGGCGGCACCCGCGTCCGCCCGCGGCTGGTCAAACCCTGAAGCGCGCGTCCCGGCACAAGAACTGGTAATACCAAGTTGCGTAAAAACTGACCGGTGAAACCGCCCCGCGCCCCCACCCAAGCCCTTGTTTTTCATAATTTGGGGGTTGGGTGGGGGCGC
>JALUAB010000062.1 GCA_027051195.1 Hyphomicrobiales bacterium | reverse complement strand
ACGTGGGCGACTGGGTGCTGGCCATCGGCAATCCGTTCGGTCTGGGCGGCACGGTGACCACCGGCATCGTCTCCGCCCGCAACCGCGACATCAACGCCGGCCCCTATGACGACTTCATCCAGACGGATGCCGCCATCAACAAGGGCAACTCCGGGGGGCCGCTGTTCGACATGAAAGGACGGGTGATCGGCGTCAATTCCGCCATTCTCTCGCCCACGGGCGGTTCGGTGGGCATTGGTTTCGCCATTCCGTCCAACCTGGCGAAGCGGGTGGTGGACCAGCTGGTGAAATTCGGCGAAACGAGGCGCGGCTGGCTGGGCGTGCGCATTCAGACCATCACCGACGAGCTGGCCGAGGGGCTGGGGCTGAAAAGCCCGGAAGGCGCGCTGGTGACGGAGGTAACGCCCGGCGGGCCGGCGGCGAAGGCCGGCATTCGCCCGCGTGATGTCATTATCGAGTTCAATGGCCGGCTAGTGCGCAAGATGCGTGAGTTGCCGCGCCTGGTGGCGGAGACGCCGGTGGGCGAGGAAGTGCCGGTGAAAGTCATTCGCGATGGCCGCGAGGTGGCGCTGAAGGTGACGCTGGGGCGGCTGGAGGAAGCCGAGAAGAAGGGGCTTCTGGCGCGCAAGGGGAAGGCTCCCGGGGCAGCGGATGGAAAGGCGCCGGAAAAGGTTCTGGGCATGCGGCTGGCAGCGCTGGACGAGGCCGTGCGCAAGGAAAAGGGCATTCCGTCTTCCGTGAAGTCCGGACTGGTGGTGCTGAAAGTGGATGCGGAATCGCAGGCGGGAGAGAAGGGTCTGATGCCCGGCGACGTTATTGCGGAAGCCGGCGGGCGCGTGCTCAAGTCCGTGGCAGATTTGCAGGCGGCGCTGAAGCGGATGCGCGACATGGGGCGCAAGGCCATTCCGCTGCTGGTGCTGCGCAAGGCGAACAATTACGAGCCGCAGTTCGTGGCGCTGAAGCTCGGGCGCTGAAGCCCCGGGCCCAGCGTGGCGGAAGCTGCCCGATACGCGCGTACTGCGTATTCCCTGACTTTTTGTGGAGCAGGTGAGCATTCTGCGAACTCGACATTCCCCCATGCGGGGCGTGTCGATGCATTTGCGTATGAAATGGAAAGATCCGGGGACATCGGAATTTCCCGCCGGTGTCCCGGGCGATATTTATTCGTTGCATCCCACGGAAATGTTCCCGGCTTTCCGCGCAAGAGGGAAGCCGGTGGAATGCTGCGGAAATACCGTTGGATTTCAGGCCCTTCACGGTGCCTGATCCATGAAATTGATTCCATTCCATGAAGAGGATGCTTAGGCTCAGGACCCATAAATTGCGCGGCGCCAGTCTGGCGCAAAATCGGCAATTAGCAATGGATTAGATTTGTGCCAGACCCTTCGGGCGGCATTTTCGCTTCATCTCGCTGGCTTTTCACCCTAGGAAATAGCTTCGGCTATTCCCTGCGGGCGAATAGCCAGCGATATTTCGCGAAAATGCCGCTGGCATCCACGCCCTTTATGGGTCCTGAGCCTACGTTCGGCTGATAGCATTCCGGTGCTCGTGGTGCGCGGCTGCGTGTGCCATTGTGGCGCTGCGTGAATATTCTTACGGGGCCGGAGATGCGTATTTGCCGGCCACATGGGGTGCGCCTTGAGCAAGGGCCCCGCGCCAGACAGCGCGGGGCCCACTTCTCTCGTCCGCGAAAATTGTGGCATGAAGCGCCGGATCAACGTTCAGTGCAGCTTTTTTGCCACTTCATCGATGGCGTCATTGAGCAGGCTGGTAGCAGTGCGGCCCTTCACTTCCGCGCGCAGCTTCTCCTCGGCCGCGCGCAGGGCGCGGTCGGCGACATGGGCGCGGATATCGCGCACGGCATTTTCCTGCGCCAGCCGGATACGTTCCTCGGCGGAAGCCTTCTTGCGCTCCATGAGTTCATCGAACTGCTGGCGCACCTCGCGCACGATGGCTTCGGCCTCCTCTCTGGCCACCTGCAGGATTTCCTCGGCCTCGCGTTCGGCCTGCTCCTTCTTCGCCTCGAATTCGGCCAGCAGCTTGCGCGCTTCCTCGTGCTGGCGGCGGGCTTCCTCCAGCTCGTTGCGGATGGCCTCGGCCCGGTCGTCCAGTGCCTTCAGCGCCATCTGTGGCAGGCGGTAGTAGAAAATGAGCGCGAAGAACAGGATGAAGGCGACGAGCACCCAGAATTCGGCAGTGGCGAAAATCTGCATGGGTCAGCCCTCCTTGCCGCTGCCGGCGGACGTTCCGGCCGCCTTGCCGGTGATCTTCGCGGTGATTTCCGCCGCCAGCTCGCCGATGGTGCCCTCCAGCTCCGCCAGGGCGGCTTCCTTCGCCCGCCTCAGATCCTTTTCGGCCTGCGAGATGCGGGCCGCCAGTTCGGCCTCCAGCTCCCGGCGGCGGGCATCCAGCTCGGCGGTGATGCGTTCCTTCTCGGACTGCACCATTTGGTGCGCCCTGTCGCGGGACTCGGAGAGTAGCCGCTCTCTTTCCGCCAATGCTTCCTCCGCCTGCCGGCGCAGACGCTCGGACATTTCGAGATCGTCCGTGATGCGTCGGCGACGGGCTTCCAGCGTCTGACCAATGCGCGGCAGAATCACCCGCGTGGTGAGCAGGTAGAGAAAGCCGAACGTGACGAACAGCCAGAACAGCTGAGAAAGATAGGTGCCGATTTCCAACTGGGGCATGGCAGCCTCGCAACATGCTGGAGGGCGGCGTCAGTGGACTGACGCCGTGGTCGCGTCCTCTTCCGTGGCCTCAGCCGAACAGGATGATGAAGGACACCACCAGGCCGAACAGGCCGGTCGCCTCCGCCAGGGCGAAGCCCAGCAGCAGGTTCTTGAACTGTGCGTCCGCCGCCGCGGGGTTGCGCAGGGCGCCCGCCAGGTAGTTGCCGAAAATCAGGCCAATGCCCACACCCGCACCGGCAAGGGCGATGGCCGCCAGGCCGGCGCCGATCATCTTCGCAGCTTCCACTTCCATGTTCTCGCTCCTCGTCAGGTTGAAGGGTTGTTCCGAATTCCCAGTCAGTGCTCCGGATGCAGCGCGTCGCTGAGATAGATGATGGTAAGCACCATGAAGACGTAAGCCTGCAGGAAGGCCACGAGGAACTCCAGCCCGGTGAACGCCACCATCAGTGCCAGCGGCGCCCAGCCGCCGATGAGCCCCAGCCCCACCACGAAGCTACCGAACACCTTGAGCATGGTATGCCCGGCCATCATGTTGGCGAAAAGACGCACGGAAAGAGAGAAGGGGCGGGTGAAATAGGAAATCACCTCTACCGGAACCAGAATGGGCATCATGTACCAGGGCACGCCGGAGGGCACGAACAGCTTGAGATACCTCACGCCATTCTTGACGAAGCCCACCACCGTGGCCAGCACGAAGACCACCAGCGCCAGCGCGAAGGTGACGATGATGTGGCTGGTGACGGTGAAGGAGTAGGGGATCATGCCCAGCAGGTTGGCGGCCAGGATGAAGATGAACAACGTGAAGACGAAGGGGAAGAAGGGGCGCCCCTCGTCGTGCAGGATGTCGCGGGTGAGATTGGCGACGAACTCGTAGGCCATCTCGCGCAGGGACTGCAAGCGATGTGGCACCAGGCGGTTCTGCCCCAGCAGGAATATGGCCGCGACCACGGCCACGGCGATGACCATCCACAGGGACGAATTGGTGAAGGAAAAGTCCCACTCGCCGATACGGATGGGAATGAGCGGCTTGATGACGAACTGGTGCAGCGGGCCGTGCCCTCCCGCATGCTCCGCAGCCTTCCCCGCGGCCTCTGCAACGGCCGCCGCGTTGTGCACGGGAGCTTCCTGCATGGTGTTTCGTCAGCCCTGTTTTCGCGGCGCCTCATGCGCCTGCACACCCGGACGCCCGCCGGGCCCGTTCCCCGTCGGTTGCGCCCTTTTATCGTCAGAGCCGGGAAAGCGCAACGGACAAAATGGCTCACATGCCCGCAAATTGTGCATTGTTGGCATTGAAGAAAGGCATGTGGAGCCTTCTGGCGCCGCCCGGAGGCGAGTCAGTCATCCGTCGGGTCATTGGAAGAGGGTTTGCGGGAGACGGAATCGGCGGTGCGCAGCACATTGCGCACGCCGGCGGCCAACCCCAGCAGGGAGCCGATGACGATGCCCCATGGCTTGCTTTGCAGCCAGGCATCGATACTCCAGCCCAGCAGCAGGCCGGCAATGAGGCCGGCGGCGAGATCCGTTAGCAGCCGCATGACCAGATGCGAGGCGGCGGCGTGGGGATTCCGGCGGCGCTTGCGCTCCGGCTCCCCGCGGCGGCGCAGTTTTTCCAGATCCTGTGCCAGCTGGCGCAGGCGACGGCGGTCTTCATCACCGGCGGTCATGGTGGTCGTCCGCTTGCAAGCAGGGGGGCTTGTGCCCTACATTCATTCCGTGAAGCCTCACGTGGCGCTTACTTTTCGATAACGAACTTTCCTTACCATACGTTCGAGGACAATGCCTGGAATGCTCGAATCGGACAGAAAGATGCTGCTGAAGGCCATTCAGCTTCTGGAGATGGGCGACTGGGACGCCGCGCACCGCATCGCGCAGCAGCATCCGGATGCCTATGGCAATTGGCTCCACGCCATTCTGCACAAGATAGAGGGTGATCGTTCCAACGCCGCCTACTGGTACAACCGGGCGGGTGCGCCGGAGCGCATCGCGCAGCGGCCGGAGGAAGAGCTCAGGGAATTGCGCGACAAGCTGGAGCATGCCTACTGAGCATGGCCGGCCCAGGCCGCAGAAGCAAGCGCCCGCCAGTGTGCGGGCCTTTTCTTTGTGCGGGTCATGCTTGCAGCGTGGAGCGCGGAAAGGAAAAGGGGCGGCGCGAACGCCGCCCCGATGCGCGTGAAAACCGCAACTGGCGGATCAGCCGCCGAAGATGTCGCGGGTGATGTTGTTGAACCAGCTGTGCGCGTAGTAAACTTCGCGCTTGTAGTATTCAGCCGGCGCATCACCCGGCGTGAGGCCGCCCGAAACCTTCATGATCTTCGAGCCGTCCTTCGCCAGCTTGTAGACCGCGGCCACGGAGAAGCCCCAATCGTCCGCGGCGATGGAGTAGCAGGTGTTGACGTAGGCCGGGGCCGGCGGCTCCTTGCCATTGAGCAGCGCGGCCACGGACGCGGCGCACACCTTGGCCTCCGAGTTCGCCGCGTAGCCGGACTTCGGCATGCCCTTGGCGATGGAGGCGTCGCCGATCACGTGGATGTTCTTGTGAATCGTCGACTCGAAGGTGTGCAGGTTCACCGGGCACCAGCCGGAATCGTTGGTGAGCCCGGCGGCGTGGGCGATCTTGCCCGCCTTCTGCGCCGGCACCACGTTCAGCACGTCGGCCTTGATCTTGTCGCCGAACTTGGTGGTGACGGTCTTGTTGGCCACGTCAACGGAGACGATGCCGGCCTCTTCCTGTGCACCGCGCCACTCGATCATCGCATTGTCGGAGCCGAAACCGTAGAACTTCGTCCACGCCGCCTTGAACAGGCCCTGCTTGGAGAACTTCGGCTTCGGGTCCAGGATGATGATCTTGGACTTGGGCTTGTGCTTCTTGAAGTAGTTGGCGATGAGCGAGGCGCGCTCATACGGCCCCGGCGGGCAGCGGTAGGGGTTCGGCGGGGCGCAGAGCACGAACACGCCGCCGTCCTTCATGTCCTCCAGCTGCTTGCGCAGGATGACCGTCTGTTCGCCGGCCTTCCAGGCGTGCGGCACGGTCTTGGTGGCCGCCTCGTCGTAGCCCTCGATGGTCTCGTAGCGGAAGTCGATGCCCGGGGCGACGACGCAGCGGTCATAGGCGAACTCCTTGCCGCCGGCGGTCTTCACCACCTTCTTGGCCGGGTCGATGGCGGTGACCATGTCGTGCACCACGTTGATGCCCGCCTTCTTCAGGCCATCGTAGCCGAAGCGGATCTGCTCGATGGTGCGCTTGCCGCCCAGCACCTCGTTGGACATGAAGCAGGTGTGGTAGTTCTTGTTGGGCTCGATGAGCGTCACCTCGATGCCGGGATCGAAGATCCTGAGATAGCGCGCGCAGGTGGCGCCGCCCGGGCCGCCACCGACGACCACGACCTTCTTGGATGCGCCCAGCACCACGTTGGGCATGCCGGCCACGCCCGCCGCCGCCGCGACGCCAGTGGCCTGAATGAATGTTCTGCGATTGACTTTCGTCATGATGTGATGTCTCCCTCGCTGTGCCCGCTCACTGCTGGCTGGCGTAGAATTCGAGAACGGCGTTCAGCCCCTTTTCGCCCTTGCTCTTCAGGAGCTTCTCCACCCTCTTCTTCATCTTCTTGGTCATTTCACGCTTGCCGCTCACGAAGTCGGCCATGGTGAAATGCAGGTAGGGCAGCCATTGGCCGGCCATGATGGGGATGCCCTCGTCGGCCTTCCTGCCGCCATCCTCGTGGCACTTCTCGCAATATTTCTCGGCCAGCGGGGCGCCTGTCTTGGCCAGCTTGGCATCGAACTTCTGCTTGGCCGGCACCCACTTCTGCTTGGCGTAGTGGGCGGCGATGCGCTTGATTTCGTCCTCGGTGTAGCCCTTGGCGATCCGGCCCATGATGGTGGACGGATACTCGCCGGAGGCCACCTCCTTCAGATATTCAACCAGAAATTCGGCGTCGTGGCCGCCAATGTTGGGGATGGCGGGGCCGCCGGAAGCGCCACTGGGGCCGTGACAGCCGTCACACTGGGCCGCCAGCATTTCCGCACTGGCGCCGGAGATCAGCTCCGGCTTCATCTTCTTTCCGCCACCGTGACTGCCTGCCTCGGCGGACACGGTCGCCAGCGCCAGCGCCAGGCCGGCCAACAGCAGGGTGTGCTTCTTTCTCCCTGGCATGTGTCTCCTCCTTGTTGCCATTTGCAAACCTTCGGCCCTTCCCCTGAAGAGCCCGAACAATCCCGCCCGCCACACACCCGACGGGTGGGAAACCCTTCGTCCCGCTTCGGCGGCTTTCGTCCACCGGCGGGAAATCATTTTTTCTCGTGCCGTCCGGCCAATGCCCCTTCCAGCAATGCGACCAATCTTTCATTGCCCTTGGTGCGGGCGATATCCAGCGGCGTTTTGCCCTTGTCGTTCCTGAGTGCGGGGTTGGCCCCCGCCTCGAGAAGCAGGCGCGTCATCCGCAGAGAGCCGTTGCGCACGGCCTTGAACAGCGCGGTTTCACCCTCCTCGTCCTGGGCGTTCACATCCGCACCATGCTGGATCAGCAGGGCGGCCACGGGCAGGTGGTCGGCCTCCGCCGCGCGGATGAGGGCGGTGGCTCCGGTGGCATCGCGGGCATCCACCTTCGCACCGTGTTTCAGCAGGGTTTGCGCCACCTTTACGTGGCGGTTGTCGGAGGCGAACATGAGAGCGGTGGTGCCGTGGATGTCCGACAGGTTCGGGTCGGCACCCGCCTGCAGCAGCGCCCTGACGATTTCCTCATGGCCTTCCCTGGCCGCGCGCATCAGCGCCGTCTGGTCCTGCTTGTCACGGGCATTCGGGTCCGCGCCGTGCTTCAGCAGCATCCTGACGGAGGACAGGTTGCCGTAACGGGCGGCGCTCATGAGCGGCGTATGCCCGGCCCGGGAGCGGGCGTCCACGAAGGCACCCTTTTCCAGCAGCATGGCGATGATGGCGGGATAGTTGTTGTCTGCCGCGAAGGTGAGCGCGGTGCAGCCGGCGACGGTGCGGGCGTTCACGTCCGCCCCCTTGCGCAGCAGATATGCGACCGTCTGGGCGTTGCCGTTTTCGGCTGCCATCATCAGGGGCGTCTTGCCGAAGCGATTGGCGGCATTGGGGGAAACGCCCCGTTCCTCTACCAGCCGGCGCACGGTTTCCAGGTCACCCACCGCCGCGGCCATGCGCAGCTCGTGAGCGGCTTCGGAGGTGTCCACATGTCGCCGGGCCGCCTTCTTCCACTGGAGTTCGGCCTGTTTCGGCGGCATGATCTTTTCCGGCGGCACCTCCATGGCCTGCGATACGGGCGGCACCACGGCCAGCAGGGCCAGCAGCACCGACGAAAGCATGCCACTGCGCACCGCGTTCGAGCGAATGCGGTGCGCGAGACGCCGGCACTCTTCCATGCCCGTGCTCATGCGCGTTCAGCCCTCCTCCGGCAGCTCGTGCGCCACACCCTTGTGGCAGTCGATGCACGTCTTGCCCTCTTCGCGGGCGCGGGCATGCTTCTTGCGCGCCACGCGGTCCTGATCATCCAGTGCCATGGCCTCCCAGGAGTGGCATACACGGCATTCACGCGAATCGCTGGCCTTGAGCCGCGCCCAGACACGCTTTGCCATTTCCAGCCGGCGCGCCTCGAACTTCTCCTTGGTGTCGATGGTGCCCAGAATCTCGTGCCACACGTCCTTGGCGGCCAGTATCTTCGCCTGCATCTTCGGCAGGAAGGCCTTGGGCACGTGGCAGTTGGCGCAGCCGATGCGCACGCCCGCGTGATTCATGAAATGCGCACTTTCCTCCCATTCCGCCTTGTTCCACTGCATGGAATGGCAGGACGTGCAGAACTCGGTGCGATTCGTGTAGCCCAGCCCCGCGTTGAACAGCCCGGCAAACACGATGCCCCCCAGAAAAACAAGCAGAACGAGCCCAGCCTTGCGCCCGAACATGACCCCTCCCCGAATGCGTTCAAGTGTCTTCGCGCGGCAGAATGGAATATCAGCCTTATTTCCTCAGCATGCTACGAATAACCTTTCCGCATTGCAAGATGTAAGTGAGCGCGCCTTCAACATTAGATTTTTCTAATATTAGCTTTTTCTTGAATGCGGGAGGTGGCCGATACTTATTCTTCCGGCCGAATACGCGCTGTCCGGCCTTTTGGAAGGCGGGGAAAATGCGGTATGGTTAGGCGGAATCGAAGTGGGCTTGAGGAAATGCGACATGAGTGACAACCAGGCTGGCGGTAGCGGCGGCGCGCCAGTGGAAGACCAGATGCGCTACGACCTGCTGGTGGAAACCGCGCTGAGGCACGTGGTGCGGCTGGCGCTGTTGCGGGTGCAGCGCGAGGGGCTGCCGGGGGATCATCATTTCTACATCGCCTTCGACACACGGCATCCGGAGCTGGAGATTTCCGACCGGCTGCGTGAGAAATATCCGGAGGAGATGACCATCGTCCTGCAGCATCAGTTCTGGGACCTGAAGGTGCAGCCGGACCGATTCGAGGTGGGGCTTTCCTTCGGTGGCGTTCCGGAAAAGCTGGTGGTGCCTTTCGATGCGGTATCCGGATTCTACGATCCGCACGTGCAGTTCGCTCTGCAGTTCCGTCAGCCGACGGAGGAGGAGCTGGCGCTGATCGACGAGGTGGCGTCCGAAGGAGGGGAGTATTCCACCGTCACCGAGGCGCCGGTCGTGAAGGAGGCGGCGGCGGAGGATCCCGTGGTCGGAGACGGCGAGGCGGAGGATGGCGCTTCACCGGCGGCAGAGGAAAAGGTGGTTTCGCTGGATGCCTTCCGCAAGAAAACCTGAAAACTGGCCTTTCCGGCGCGTCGCCCGGCTGCTGGTGATGGTGCTGCCGATGGCGGCCTTGTCGCCGGGGGTGTGGGCGGGGGCTTCGCACGCGGCCGAAGCGCGGGCCAGCACGCCGGGCAAGGCGGGCATCAGGAGCGTGCCCGCCAAGCGGCTGTTCGGCGCCGCGAAGGCGCCGGCGCAGCTGGAACCGCAGCCCATCGGTTTCTATTCCCGCGGATGCGCGGCGGGGAACGTCAGACTGGAGTTGACGGGAGATGCCTGGCAGGTGATGCGGCCGTCGCGCAACCGTTATTGGGGGCAGCCGGAGCTGATACGTTTTCTGAAGACCTTCGCGAACAAGGCGAAGCGTGAAATCGGCTGGAACGGGCTGCTGGTGGGCGATCTTTCGCAACCGCGGGGCGGGCCGATGATCTCCGGCCATGCCTCGCACCAGATAGGGCTGGATGCGGACATCTGGCTGACAGAGATGCCGCGGCGGGTTCTCTCCATCAAGGAACGGGAGACCATCTCCGCCGTTCTCATGACGCGCGACCGCAAGCGCATCAATCCGGATCGTTTTACCGTGCGGCACGCGAAGCTGATTCGCATGGCGGCGAAATTTTCGCAGGTGCAGCGCATTTTCGTGCATCCGCCCATCAAGAAATACCTGTGTGACTGGGCGGCGCGCAGTGGCGATATGGGGCCGTGGCTGGCGAAGATACGGCCGTATTACGGGCACAACTATCATTTCCACGTGCGATTGCGCTGCCCGAAGGGGGCAAAGAACTGCAAGGATCAGGGCGATCCGAGGGAGCCGGATGGCACGGGCTGCGGAGGAAACCTGGCCTATTGGTATTCGGACAGGCCCTGGGGCGGCGGCAAGAGGTTGAAGGCGCGACGCTTTTACAATGGCATTCCGATTCCGCGGCCGCGGCCGCGAAAGCCCAAACCGAGGCGTCAGATCACCCTGGCCGACCTGCCGGGGAAATGCCGGATGGTGCTGAGTGCGCAGTAGGACGATTCTCGGCCGGGTGTGCGTGGGGCGAGGAGAGTGGCGGTGTATTCGGGAAAATACCGCTCAAGCTATGTATTTCTCATGTCTTTTTTCAAATTTCACTTCTTTTTATTTATTCTGATCCGCCAGTATCCGTTTCGCCTTTTTGTATTTTTTTGATTTTTAAGATATTTATCAAAAAATTCTTCATATCTCCCTTTTCCGTACTTCAATCACTGGTTATAAAAGGAATTTTAGATACTTCCTTACGTAGTAATATCCTGCCAGTGTGGATCACTTTCCTGAATAATCCTTTCCCTTTCTTGCGTCTCGCGGAAAAGCTTGCTAAGCAGCGAAAGTCCGGTTCAGCCGCATATTCTGCGTCAGGGGGAGGGCTGTCGGGACATTCCGAGCACGCGGGGGTGGTCGCAAGCGGGCGACTGCTCACACGTGTGTGTTTTTCAGTATTGGGGCGTATTCCTGTACGTCTGCGGGGATTCCCGGGTTTTTTCTTGTTCCATCAGCCGCGGAGTGCGGTGCATTGCGGGTGAGGTGACGGGTGCCGGACATGGGTGCATACCGCTTTGAAACAGACAGTTTCGGCGAGGTACAGATCCCCGCGGACAAGTATTGGGGCGCGCAGACCCAGCGGGCTCTGCAGAACTTTCCCATTGGCGAAGAAAAAATGCCCCGGCCGCTCATTCGCGCCCTGGGCGTGGTGAAGCACGCCGCGGCGCAGGCAAACATGGAGCTGGGAGAGCTTGAGCCGGAAATCGCCAGGGCCATCATGCAGGCGGCGCGCGAGGTGATGGAAGGTGCGCTGGACGATCATTTTCCGCTGGTGGTGTGGCAGACCGGATCCGGCACGCAGACCAACATGAACGCCAACGAGGTGATCGCCAACCGGGCGATCGAGATCCTTGGCGGGTGCATCGGCAGTAAGGATCCTGTGCATCCGAACGACCACGTGAATCGGTCGCAATCCTCCAACGACACCATTCCCACCGCCATGCACATCGCGGCGGTGGAGGAGATCACCCACCGGCTGATTCCAGCGCTGAGGCACATGTGCGACGCGCTTCAGAAGCACCAGGCGGCGTGGAAGGACATCATCAAGATCGGCCGCACGCACACCATGGACGCGGTGCCGCTGACGCTGGGGCAGGAATTCTCCGGCTACGTGACGCAGGTGGAGCTGGCGACAAGACGGGCCGAGGCGGTGCTGGAGCGACTCCACCCACTTGCGCAGGGTGGCACGGCGGTGGGTACCGGGCTAAACACGCGGAAGGGCTTTGACATCCTCGTCGCCAAATACATCGCCGAGCTGACGGGACTGCCATTCGTCAGCGCCCGAAACAAGTTCGAGGCCATCGCGTCGCATGATGCCATGGTGGAGGCCTCGGGCATGCTCTCCACCATCGCCGCCAGCCTTTTCAAGATCGCCAACGACATCCGTTTCCTGGGGTCTGGGCCGCGCTGCGGCATTTACGAGCTGAAACTGCCGGCCAACGAGCCGGGCTCTTCCATTATGCCCGGGAAGGTCAATCCCACTCAGGCGGAGGCGCTGACCATGGTGTGCGCGCAGGTGGTGGGAAATCATGCCACGGTGGCGTTCGCCGGGTCGCAGGGGCATTTCGAGCTGAACGCCTTCAAGCCGGTGATCGCCTACAATGTGTTGCAGTCCATCCGCCTGCTGGGCGATGCAGCGAAGAGTTTCACCGACCGTTGTCTCGTGGGCATGGAGCCCAACCGCGAACGCATGGCGGAATTCGTGCAGCGGTCGTTGATGCTGGTCACGGCGCTGGCGCCCGTGATCGGCTATGACAGGGCCGCGGAGATTGCCAAAGCGGCATTTGAACGCGGCACAACCCTCAGGGAGGAGGCGGTGCGCCTCGGCTACGTAACGGAAGAGGAGTTCGACCGGCTGGTAAGGCCGGAGAAGATGATCGGCCCCAGCTGATCGAAACAACGGTGTCGTTTACACGAGAAAGAGTGTGTCACATGAGTGAGGTAATCAAGGGGGCCGGGGGCAATGAAGAAAGTGTGCGAAAGTCTGTTCGACCGGTGAAGCGCTCGGTGCGCATCGCGGGGCATTCCACCAGCGTGTCACTGGAAGACGAATTCTGGCAGGCCCTGCGCGGTATCGCGCGGGAACGGGGCGTTTCGCTTTCGTCGCTGCTGACGGAAGTGGACAAGAAGCGAGAGGGGCGCTCGCTGGCCTCCGCCTGCCGGATCTTCGTGCTCAAATACTTCCAGGAAAAGGCTGGAGCAGCGGACTGAGGCTGGCGGCGGCCCTCAGTCCGCGGTGGTGGCTTCCGGCGGGGACGGCGGGGCTTTGCCGTCTTCCTCGGCGGGCAGCCATTTGTGCCAAAGGGCGGTGTCGCCAAGCGTGGCGATGAAAGTTGCGTGCGCGCGGCGCGCGGCGTCATTCAGCCGTGTGGGCAGCGCCTGCGGACGCGGTCCGTAGGCAGGACGTGCGGCACGTTCGCCGGCGGGCGCTTCCGTGGGGGCTTCGGCCAGCCCAAGGGCGCGCTGGCGGCCGCCCACCAGCTCCAGATAGACTTCCGCCAGGATTTTCGCGTCGATGAGCGCGCCGTGCAGGTCGCGGTGCGAATTGTCGATGGCGAAACGCCTGCACAGGGCATCCAGAGAGCAGGGTGCGCCGGGGAACTTGGCGCGGGCGATGGCCAGCGTGTCCACGCAGCGTTCGCGCGGAATGAGCGGCAGACCCAGCCGCTCAAGCTCGGCGTTCAGGAAGCGGCGATCGAACTCCGCGTTGTGAATGACCAGCGTGGCGTCTTCCACGAAAGACAGGAATTCCTCCGCGATTTCCGCGAACGGGGGCTTGTCGGCGAGGAACTCGGCAGTCAGCCCGTGCACTTCGACGGCTCCGGCGGGTACGTCGCGCTCAGGATTTATGTAGACGTGGTATTCGCGGCCCGTGGGCACCTTGTCGATGAGCTCCACGGCGCCGATTTCGATGACGCGGTGGCCCTCCTCGGGCTTCAGGCCGGTGGTTTCAGTGTCGAGACAGATTTCGCGCATGTCATTTACGTAAAGGTCAGAATGCCTTGAAATGTTTCGACAGCTTCAGGCCCTGGCGCTGGTAGTGCGAACCGATGCCCTGACCATAGACGCGCTCGGGCACCTCGCACAGGGGTTCGTAGAGCAGGCGGCCGATGATCTGGCCATCTTCCAGCGTGAAGGGCACTTCGTGCGCGCGCACCTCCAGCACGGCCTTCGCCCCTTCTCCGCCACCGCTGGCATGACCGAAGCCAGGGTCGAAGAAACCTGCGTAATGCACCCGAAACTCACCGACGAAAGGGTCGAAAGGCACCATCTCGGCGGCGTATTCCGGCGGCACGCGCACGGCTTCGCGCGAGGCGAGAATATAGAACTCGCCCGGATCCAGCACCAGGGGCTTGCGCTCCGTGATGGGCTCCCAGTAGTCGCGCGGGTTGTAACGGGCCACGGCATCCACGTCGATGAGGCCGGCGTGGCGGCGGGCGCGGTAGCCGATGGGCCGCGTGATGTCGCCGCTGGAGAGATCGACGCTCAGCGCCACGCCGTTTTCGATGTTCGCCGGGGCGCCCATGACCAGCGGCTCGCGCGCGTGCAGGGCGCGGATGGCCGCGTCATCGTGGCGCACCTCGCCGCGACGGAAGCGCACCTGTGCAAGGCGGGAGCCGGTGCGCACCAGAACGGGAAAGGTGCGCGGGCTGATTTCGGCGTAAAGCGGGCCTTCGTAGCCGGCGGGGATGCGGTCGAAGGCCTCGCCATGCTCGGTGATGATGCGGGTGAAGACGTCGATGCGGCCGGTGGAACTTTTCGGATTGGCGGCGCCTGAAATGTCCGCGGGCAGGCGCAGGTGCTCCAGCAGCGGCACGATATAGACGCAGCCGGTTTCCAGCACCGCGCCGGCGGTCAGCGACATTTCGTGCAGGGCCAGCTCTTCCAGCCGCTCGGCCAGTGTGCGGCCGCGCCCGGGCAGGAAAGAGGCGCGCACCCTCCAGGCGCGTTCGCCCAGCCGCAGGTCGAGACTGGCTGGCTGCACCTGGTCGTGATCCAGCGGTGCGGTGGTGGTTATGTGACCGTTTTCCAGCAGCCAGCGGACGGCGTGCGCCGGCAGGATGCCGTCGTGGCGGCATTCGCGTGTGCTCGTCATGGTGGCTGTGGCGGTCATGGCTGTTGGCCGTTGGAGGTTCATCCCGCCCGGACTTTTTCCGTTTTTGCCGGGGAATTCAACGGGGAATCCGCAGAGCCTGTGGGAATCAGCGGAAGGACGCCACCGCCAGTGCGATGGCGGCAACGGCGCTGATGTGCGTGCCCAGCGTGCAGCGGAACACCCACGGCATGAACCGCTTGCGCCCCTTGCGCATCACCTGCCCGGCGGCCCAGCGGGAACCCGCGTGGCACAGGGTGAGAGTGAGCACGAAGAGCATCTTGGCATGAAAGGCGGGGGGGAGGGCGCTCGCGGCGGTGCTGTCGCCACCGGTGAAGCGCAGGGCCAGCGCCAGCCCGCTGAGCCAGATGAGGGCGACGACGCCGTCGCCAATGCGTCCCAGCGTCAGGCGCAGGCGGGCGAGTGCGGCGCGGCCCGGATCGTCGGCCGAGCGGGCGAGTCGCATGTTGAGCAGGTTCGCGGCGCTGAAGCCCGTGCCCAGCGCCAGCGCGTAAATGTGCAGTGCCACCAGCCAGTCCATGTTCCCTCTACCGCGCCGAAGCGCATCTCTCCCGCCTCACTGTTGCGCTCCGCCTGCTGTGCCGGGTCCGGGTGAAGGGCCGGAGCGATGCTCAACTTAACGGTTTTGCAGCCGGAAGAAACCGGCTTTCCGCAGGGCGCCTGCAACCGGGTGTTAAGGAGCTGTTAACACTTGCACTCATAGGTTTTGTTGCTAAGGATGATGCAATCACCAGTAGCCGTGATTCGCATTCATCGCGAGCGAGGGGAAACGGCATTTCAGCGGAAAACCGTGGAGGAAGGACAGTGTCCGAGCGCAAGAAGACCCAGGCGAGGAAGCACGAGGGAGAGAAGGCCGGAAAGAAGGCGCGCAAGACCCGCCGCAGGGGGCTTTTCGGAGAAGCGGCGGCGCTGGAGCCGCGGGTGATGTTCGATGGCGCGGCGGTGGCTACCGGAGCGGAGGCGTTCGACGCGGCGCATGATGGCGTGGATGCGCAGCATGACGCCGGGCAGGACGCGGATGCCACCGATGCGCTGATGAAAGCGCTGGCGGCGGAGGAGCAGGTCCGCCAGCAGCGCACCGAGGTCGTATTCATCGATTCGCGCCTGGGTGACAGGGAGGCCATTCTAGCGGCGCTGCCGGCAGATGTGGAAGTCATCGAGATCGCCGCCGATTCCGATGGTGTGGAGCAGATGGCCGCGGCGCTGGAAGGGCGCTCCGACATTGACGCCATTCACATCTTGTCACATGGCCGTCCGGGCACGCTGGATCTTGGTTCGTCCAAGCTGACGGCCGCTTCCATCGCCAACCGTCATGCGGATGAAATGGCCGTTATCCGCGATGCGCTCTCCGAAGAAGCCGATATTCTCATCTATGGCTGCAACTTCGCCGCGCAGGCACGCGGGCAAGCGGCCGTCGAGGCGCTGGCCGAGGCCACGGGCGCGGATGTGGCGGCGTCCACGGACATCACGGGCGCGGCCATCTTCGGCGGCGACTGGGAGCTGGAAGCGCGCACCGGTGTCATCGAGACGGCGACGGTGGCGGCACGGAACTATCGCGGCGTGCTGGTGGATTCCGACGGCGACGGCGTGGACGACGCCACCGACCTGGACGACGACAACGACGGTATTCTGGATGCGGACGAGAACGCCCAGACGAACAACGGTTCCGATGACCTCGACGGCGATGGCATCGCCAACCGGCTGGACGTGGATTCCGACGGTGATGGCATCGCCGATTACATCGAGGCGGGGCTGGATCCGTCGCTGGACGCCGACAGCGACGGGCGCATCGACGGCGCGGTGGACGCCAACGGCGTGCCCACGGCGGCGAATGGTGGCGTGACGCCGGTGAACACCGACGGCGACTCGCGGCCCGATTTCGCCGACCTGGACAGCGACCAGGACATGATTCCCGACGCGGTGGAGGCGCAGCCGACGGCCAGCTACACCGATCCCGCCAACAACGCACTTTACACGCCGGTGGATACCGATGGCGACGGCACGCCGGACTTCCGCGACGCCGATTCCGACGGCGACGGCTATCTGGACTACCAGGAATCCGGCCTGCAATCGAGCTTCGACTACGTGACCGGGCAGTATTTCAGCGATTCCAACCAGGACGGCGCGGGCGACGAGTCCGGCACCTCCTATGGCAATCCGGCGGGCGTGCTGCTGAACCCCTCCGTGGGCACCACGCCGCTCGACCGGCTCAATGATGAAGTGCCGGGCAACAACGAGGCCGCCTTCCGCGAAGTGAACACGAGCGCCGCCGGGGCCGCGGCGGCGGCGCCTGACGCCGACCCGGACGGCGACGGACTGACCAACGCCAACGATCCGGACGATGACAACGACGGCATTCCCGATACAGAAGAGAATGCAGGCCTTGTGGGTGGCGCCGGCACCACAGTGAGCATTTCCAGTGGCCAATGGGCGAGCTACATCGCCAACGCCGTGGGCAGCGTGCAGTATCCGGGCAATACGGGCGCCTATGGCCAGAGCAGCTATTTCGCCAACGAGCTGCTGTTCAACGAGCCGGCCTACGAGGACCCCACCTATGTTGACCTGCAATCATTCACGGTGCAGCAAGGTGACAGTTTCTCCGCCACGTTCAACCCGTTCCGCGCCTGGGAATACAGCTTCTACGGGGGCGTGCCGCGGGCGCAGTTCCAGCTGATCGATTCCGCCGGTAATGTGGTGGCCTCGGTGAACTGGCAGGGGGCGCTGAACGACAATGTGGGCACGGCCAACGCCGAAAGCGTGACGCTGACCGCAACGAACCTGGATGCCGGCACCTATTTCGTGCGCATCCGCGACCAGCAGTCCGACCTCGGCTGGAGCGCCTGGGGCAACGACTGGGGCCTGGCGGGGCTGAGCTATACCTACGGGCCGCCGGCGGATGCGGATACCGATGGCGACGGCACGCCCGACCGGGTGGATATCGACTCGGACAACGATGGCATCGCCGACTCCGTGGAGCGCGGCAACGGGGCCACGGCGGCGGATACCGACGGCGACGGCATCGCCGATTACAAGGATCTCGATTCCGACGGCGATGGCATTCCCGACGCGGTGGAGGCGCAGGCGACAGCCGGCTACACCACGCCGGACGGCACCACCACCTACACGCCGGTGGACACGGATGGCGACGGCACACCGGATTATCTGGACACGGATTCCGATGGCGACGGACAGGCGGACTCCGCTGAATCGGGCCTTTCGCTTTCCGGCAATGATGCCAATGGCGACGGCATCGACGACGCGGTGGGCGCTTCCTACGCCGACCCGGACGGCAATGTGAGTGTGCCGCTGAACAACGATGCCTTCCGCACGGCAGCCCCGACGAACAGCGCGCCGGTCGCCGTTGACGACGGTCCGATTGCCGTGACCGCCGGGCAACCGGTGAGCGGCAACGTGCTGGCCAACGATACCGATGCCGACAACGATGCTCTGACGGTGACGGCGGTGCGCATTGGCGCCGACCCCACCGACCTCGCGGTGGGGCAAGCGTATGACGTGCCCAGCGACACCGATGCGGCAGTGACCGCGGGCAGCATCGTCGTCAACGCCGATGGTTCGTTCACCTTTACCCCGGCGGCGGGTTACACGGGCGGCGTGGCGGCGGTGACCTACGTGGTCGCCGACGGCAACGGCGGCACGGACACCGGCACGCTCACGCTCGGACCCGTGGTGGCTGCCACCAGCAACAGCGACGTGGACGGCGACGGCATTCCCGACGACCAGGACCTGGATTCCGACAACGACGGCATTCCCGACACGGTGGAGAACGACGCCGGTGGCGTGCAGGTGACCATCGACAGCGGCACCGAGATTCTCAACGCACTCACCGGCAAGAGCGGCGACGTGAACGAGCAGCCGGCCAACGCCTATGGCGTCATTCTGTTCAATCCGTCGGACTCCAATCTGAGCACTCATGACGGTGTGGTGGAGTTTGGCGGCGTGCCGGTGCCGGCGGATGGCGGCAGCATCGATGTGACCTTCACCGTGCGCCGCGAATATTCGGCCACGGATTTTCCGGGCGTGGCGCGCGGCCTGTTCGAGATCGTGGACGCCAACGGCACCGTGGTGGCCTCCGCCACCTGGGAGGACGGCACCTCCACCGGCACGCAGGCGGACAATGCGCAAACGGTTACGCTGTCGGCCACCAACCTGGCCGCCGGGCGCTACATCATCCGCATCTCCGACAACGGTTCGGTGGACACCGGCGGCACGGGGCAGGGCGACACCTGGGCGGTGGACGCCTTCACCTACACCACCGCCGGGCCGGCGATGCTGGACACGGACGGCGACGGCATCGCCAACATGTATGACCTCGATTCCGACAACGACGGCATCTCCGACTTCCTGGAGAGCGGGCTGGCGCCGTCGCTGGATGCGGACAATGACGGGCGCGTGGACGGCGGCGTGGACG
>JALUAB010000061.1 GCA_027051195.1 Hyphomicrobiales bacterium | reverse complement strand
CCGACTCTCCGAGCTGTTGCGCCGCAACCTCGACGAAACCGCCCGCGCCGCCCGCGAGGCGGAGGCGGCGAAGGAACGCGGTGAACGGGCGCTGCGCCGCGAGAGCGCGCGCGAGAAGCATATCCGCCGCATCGCGGACCGGGCCGGACGCATCCTGCGCGATCACGAGGCACGCGACGAACTGCTGAACGCCATCGAGCAGAGCCTGCGCCGCCTGCGCTGAGGCTCAGGACCCATGAAGGACGTGGATGCCAGCGGCATTTTCGCGAAATATCGCTGGCCTTTCGACCGCGGGGAATAGCCGAACCTATTTCCAAGGGCGAAAGGCCGGCGAGATGAAGCGAAAATGTCGCCCGAAGGGGCTGGCGCAAAATCCCGGCATGCATGACAAGCCATCAACGCTTCCTGATTTTGCGCCAGACTGGTGCCACGAAATGCTTGGGTCCTGAGCCTGTCGCCAGCCTCCGGCAAGGTTGTCCGCCTAACCTTCAACACGTGGGAGAGACAACAGGGGCAGGGTTGCACGATGAGCATCTCGCCGCCGTCGGACATCATCATGGACGTCATTCGCGCCGCTGGCCATGCGCCAGGCGGGCCGGCCTCCACGTCCGCGAGCGGCGTTGCCGGTGGCCCCATTCCCATCGGCAAGGTGCCCGAATCCCTGCGTGAGGCCATGGCGCGGGAGTGGGAGAGTTACCTCGCGGCGGCATCGAAGACGAACGAAGTTCCCGCCGCCACCGCCCGCTCGCGCCCGCAGGCGAACAGCCCCTTGCGCAAGAGCATGGCGAAGCTGGAAGGCGTGCTGTTGCAGACTATGCTGCAGGGCATCATGGCCGGCCGCGAGAACGGCCCCTTCGGCACTGGCCTTGCTGGCGGCTACTGGAAGTCGCTGATGGTGCAGGCCATCGCCGACAGGCTGGCCGAGCGTGGTGGCATTGGCATCGCCGATTCCGCACTGGGCATCCGCGAGCGCTTCGAGCAGCGGTTCCTCTCCCACCTTTCCCCGAGTGTTTCAGGCAAGTCGGAGGACGAGGCATGAGTTTCACGCCTTTTGCCGCGGCGGGTGCCACCGCCTCTTCCGCCACTGCGGAACCCGCCGCCCCGCCGCCGGTGGAATCCCTGCGTGAACTGCTGGGCCGCCTGCACGCCGTTTTGCGCGAGGAGCATGAATATCTGAGCCGCAATGACCTTTCCATGCTGGAGGAACATGCCCGGCAGAAGGACATGCTGTTGCTGGACATCAGCCGCTTCATTCCTCGCGCCAGGGCCCTGCCGGAACTGCAGACCCTCTTGGCGCGCGAGCTGGAAGGGTTGCACGCGGCGCTGGAGGAGAACCGCGAGGTTCTCTCCCGCCAGCTGGCGGCGGCGCGCGACTTCGGCACCTTTCTGGAAGACTGCATCCGCCGCCACGCTTCCGACGGCACCTATTCCCGCCGGCGCAAGCGTTACGGGGAGGCGTGAATGGTTCAGGCCCTTCTGGCAGGCGTATGGGCGGCGCTGGTGGCGCTGGGATCCTTCTATGGCGTGGCCGTGTGGGCCGCGGCCAGGGAAGGCAAAAGCGTGCAGGCGCAGGTGCTGAAGCCGCTCAAGGAGATGAAGACCGACATCATCAGCGTGCCCATGATTCACCAGGGCGAGATACAGGGCTACGTGCTCGCCCGCTTCGCCTGGCTGGTGGACGAAAAAAAGCTGAAGGAACTGGCCATAGATCCCGCCACCATCATCACCGACGAGGCTTTCCGCATCATCTACGCCAGCCCCATAACGGATTTCCGGCATATAGAGAAATACGACCTCGCCAGCCTCACGAAACGCCTGAAGGAGGCCGTGAACAAACGTCTGGGAGACGAGCTGGTGCATGACGTGCTGGTGGAATCCATCAACTATGTCGCGCGCAGCGAGATCCGTTACAAGGGACTGAAGCAATGAGCATCCTTGGAACCATCACGGAGTTCTTCAAGACCTATGCTCTGGGGCTAACCGCGGCCGTCGCCTCCACCGGCTTCGCCACCTACATGGTCGTTACCGGCGGCCCCGGGGGGTTGCAGGACAGCGGCATCGTGGTAGCTCACGCGCCGGTGAACAGCCCGCTGGAGAAGCGCCCGCAGTACGGTATTATGCCCACTCGCATGAAATTGCCGGACGAGGTGGCCCCGGCCGCCAACCCCATCATCACCGGCTCGCTGAAGGATGAGAAGCACGAAAAGGAACCGCGCGCCGTGCCTGTGCAGGCGGTGGAACAGAACCCCGGACACGGTGGCGCGCCGAACTATGTCTTGCGCTTCGCCACCCGCCAGCTGGCGCTGCTGGAAGGTGCGGGCCGGTTGTGGAGCGTGGAGCCGGGTGACGAGTTGCCTGGCGCTGGCCGGGTCATGCGCATAGTGCCGAAGGGAACCAGCAAGTGGGCGGTGGAAACCTTCGACGGCAAACGCCGCCACGTGTTCACCTCCGAGTGAACCGCCGCCGCGGGGCGCCCTCGTGGCGGGATCACGCGGCCTCCGCCACCTTGCGCGCTTCCGTCTTCAGCCGCTCCATCATGCTGGCCAGTCCGTTGGCGCGCTGCTGGGTGAGGTGCTCCTGCAGGCCCAGCGCCTCCAGCCTGCCGCGAATGTCCATGTCCGTGATCTCGCGCGCCGTTCTGCCCTCCACCATGGAAAGCAGAATGGCCACCAGCCCGCGCACGATGAGAGCGTCGCTGTCCGCCAGAAAATGCAGTTTCGCCTCCGGCCCGCTGCCTTCCGCCACGGTCTTCAGCCATACCTGGCTCACGCAGCCGTGCACCCGGTTTTCCTCCGTGTGGTCTTCTTCCGGCAGTGGCGGCAGTTCCTTGCCCAGCTCGATGATGTAGCGATAGCGGTCTTCCCAGTCGTCAAGAAACTCGAAGTCCGCAGCGATATCGTCGAAGGAACGCATGGTCGTTTCCCTGCTCTTGCGGGATGTCCGCCGCCCTCGTTAGCAGATGCGAACGGCCCGGCCAATGCGGGAGTGGTGCTCACGGCGCCTTTTCGCCGGTTTTGCCGCGTTGCGGGCGCGCCCGTGGCACGGGGACGCCGGCCTTTCCGGCGGCCGGGCGCGCCGCACCGGGTTGGGCGGCACATGTGAGCGCCTTCATGCGCTGTTGTAGCATTGGCGCCTGTCCAGGGTGCCAGGGCCAGGCTTCCAGCAGCAGCAGTGCCTGCTTCACGGCAAGGGGTACCACCATCGTCTTTCCCCGCAGCCGGGGCAGGGCGATCTCGCCGCTGGCCCTGTCCAGTTCGCGATATTCGAATCGGATATCCAGCGGCCCCGGCGGCAGATGCCGATCAGTGATGGCATAGATCACATCGCCCCGCGGAGAATAGACCGTGAGCGCCCACAGACTGCGCAGATCTGGCCCCTTCAGCGCCACCGGGGTTTCCTGCACGTCGAGCAGGCAGGCCCCATAGGCCGCCTCGGCCAGGGGATGACGCACGAAGCGACGCAGGACCTCGCCGGACAGCGGATGAAAGGCATTCGCCCCCATGCGCTGTTGCACCTGCAGCATCATCGAACGCGCCTCCTGCCGCGGGGAAATCAGCACATGGGCCAGGTGCGCCACCAGCGCCGAAAGCGCGAAGATGCCCAGCCAGTAGAGCGCACGGGTCATGAGCATTTCTCCCGCCTTATGGAGAAAGGCTCGGTTTTCAGTATCTTCTCGCGCTCCAGCGGGCTGACGCCAAAAAGGTTGAGCACCAGTCGCACCCGGCCGTTTTCCGGCAGGCGCAGCCAGTTGCCCGGCTGCGGGCGGCGGGATACGCGGATGACAAGCCGGGAATCCGGCTCGTGAATGGCATCCGCCGCTTGCAGGCTGGAGGCGGCGGTATGGGAGGCCTCCGGAACGTGCACCGCCAGAATCCAGTAGCGCACCGGCAGCATGCGGCCGGAAAGGATGTAGGAGCAATCCGTCGTGAGGGAGCGGCCTTCATCATCCGTTTCCGCCAGCAGCTCCAGGCGGTCGACCGGGGATGGTGGCAGGGCGGCGTCTTCCAGATAGCGCAAGCGTGCATAGGGCATGGCGTCCGCGACGCCGGCATCCGGCCAGGCCTTCCAGGCGCCCGCCTGCACAGCGCCGGAAAGCATTGGCACGTCCGCCGCCAACCGGGCGGAAAATATGCCCGCGGCGACACCGGCGGCGAGAATGGCAAAGAGAATCATCAGTTCGCGCAACATGCGCCTTCCCCCGGTGGCATGGCCTCGCTGGCCGTGGCCCGCGATGCGCTTCCTTCCGCCTTATGCCACGGCACTGCTGAAAAATCGACCATCGTCGTGGATGTTGCTGTGGATGATACCCCACCGCGGCGTCTGTAGCGAGTGAGGTATGGTGTTGCGGATGGTTCTTCATGCATGCGTCAGGATATGTTTTCGCACCTGCGCATGCCGGCCATGCAGGGGTGCTCTGGCTCTTGCAGAAAATCACGGGCTCTGTTAGAGACTGCCTGTCCCGGGTGTTTTCGTCCCGGTCTACCATGCAGGCCCGTAGCTCAGTTGGTAGAGCAGCTGACTCTTAATCAGCGGGTCCGGGGTTCGAGTCCCCGCGGGCCTACCA
>JALUAB010000060.1 GCA_027051195.1 Hyphomicrobiales bacterium | reverse complement strand
CTGGAGAGTATCGACGTGGCGAGCGATTCCACGTTCGCGCTGATGCTTGAGGGGCAGCGGCGGGGGCATTCGCACTTCGTCTATGAGCCAATGGACATGTCGCTGCGGGTGGATGCGGAAACGGGCGCGCGGGTGTTCGCCCGCGGGCGCTGCGTGCTGGTGCGCGACGTGGTGGGCGAGCACTTCACGGCGCGGGCGCCGGAGGTGCATGACCTTTCCGATTTCGACGTGGTGCTGATGCGGCAGGATCCGCCCTTCGACATGGCCTACATCACCGCCACGCACATGCTGGAGAAGCTGCCCGCGCGCACGCTGGTGGTGAACGACCCGGCGGCGGTGCGCAACGCGCCGGAAAAAGTCATGGTGCTGGAGTTTCCGCAGCTCACGCCGCCCACCATCATCACGCGGGATCTCGAGGCCATCCGCGCCTTCCGCGAAGAGCACGGGGACATCATCCTCAAACCGCTCTACGGGCATGGCGGCGCGGGGGTGTTCAAGCTCAGCTCAGGCGACGCCAACTTCATGGCGCTCTACGAACTTTTCTCGCAGACCTTCCGCGAGCCGTTCATCGTGCAGAAATTCCTGCCGCAGGTGAACAGCGAGGGGGACAAGCGCATTATCCTGGTGAACGGCAAGCTGGCCGGCGTTCTGAACCGGCGGCCGGCGGCAGGCGAGGTGCGCTCCAACATGGTGGTGGGCGGCCAGGCGGAGCTGGCCGAACCGAGCCCGCGCGACGTGGAAATCTGCGAAGCCATCGGCCCGCGGCTCAAGGAGCTGGGCCTGCTCTTCGCCGGCATCGACGTGATCGGCGGCTGGCTCACCGAGATCAATGTGACCTCGCCCACGGGCCTGCGTGCCATCATGCGGCTGGGCGGACCGGACATTCCGGCCATGATCTGGGACGCCATCGAGGAACGGCTGGCAGCACGGCGGGCGGGATGAGCGGCGGGCGTCTCCCCGGTTTCGAGGTCTTCATGCCCTCCTTTCGTCGTCCCGCAGAACGCTCCGCGCCGGCGACAGAGGCCGAGACCATCTCTGCGAGGTGCCGGTTCTCGCCTACTGGTGTTCAAGAAAATTCCAAGCACGACGCATCCACACGAATGCATCGTTCTGCCTCGCAAATGGAGGGGCAGCGGTAAAGATGCTCTGAAGGTAACTTTTATGGTCCAAAATCAATATACTGCGTCATGCCCGACCTTGTGCCGGGCATCCAGGGCGTTTCCCTCTTGAGGTTATGGCAGCAGATGGCGTCCTTCTTGCCGTGGGGAATGTAAGGGAAACGCAAGTAAGGGAGCCATGCGCTACGGAATTTGGTTTGTGGCCAGGATAGGGTGCCAGGCATGACCGCATGCGTTTTTTGCCCTGGATTGCCGGGATCCCCGGGACAAGCCCGAGGACAGGCAAGCCCGGCAATGACGAGCTTTATTTGAATGTAATCATGCCTGGCGAAATGAAGCCCTTCTGGTCAAACAGTAGTTTTCATAGACTCCACTGGGCTTTCGCCGGGATAACGAGCAAGGGATTCGGTTTCAATCCTCCTCCGGCTCCAGCAGGCGGTGAATGTGGACGATGAAATAGCGGGTTTCGGCATCGTCGATGGTGGCGCGGGCCTTTTCCTCCCACGCCTTCTTCGCCTCGGCGTAGTTGGGGTAAATGCCAACGATGTCCAGATTGTAGGGATCCCTGAATTCCACACCCTGCACATCCTTCAGCTCGCCGCCAAAGACGAGATGCAGATACTGTTTCGATTCGTGAACCTTGTCCGTCATTTCCCTTTCCCGAGCAGCCCTTTCTTCCATCCCCCGCCGCCGCAGCGAAAGCCCTGCAGGCGCTTCAGCACCGGCCCGAACAGACCCCCGCCAGCGGCCGCGACGCCGTGCACCTTCGCCGCTTCGTCGTCGTAACGCAAGGGCTCGCCGGTGGCGTCTGCCACCCGGCCGCCCGCTTCGTGCACAATGATGTCGCCAGCGGCCACGTCCCAATAGTTCTTGCGACCTGGGGCGAGCATGGCGTCTGCCGTGGCATCGGCCACGAAGGCCAGCCGCAACGCCAGCGACGGGTAGCGGCGCACTTCCACCTCCGGCCAGGGTGCGTTCCAGCAGTGTGGCTTCCTTACCGCCGCCGGACCGATGATGCGCGCGCCCGTGAGTTCCGTGCGGTCGCTCACGTGGATGGGCGAATCGTCGCGAAAAGCGCCCTGCCCCACTGATGCGTGCCACGTGTGCTCCAGCGCCGGGGCGTGGATGACGCCCAGCACCGGCGCATGGTCGATGATGAGGGCGATGGCTATGCACCAGTATGGCTCGCCGCGCAGGAAGCCGCCGGTGCCATCGAGCGGATCGACGATCCAGGCGCGGCGGCAGGTGAGCCAGTGGCAGCCCTTCTCGCCCTCCTCCGACAGCCAGCCATCCTGCGGAAAGGCCGACAGCAGGCGTTCGCGCAGCAACTCGTCGATGGCGAGATCCACCTCCGTCACCGGCGAACCGTCGGGCTTGCGCTCCATTCTCACCTTCTTGCGGAAACGGAAAAGGCCGATTTCCCCGGCCGCGCGCGCCGCTTCCCGCGCCGCCACCAGCTCGGCGGAAAGATCGGGCGCTTCGGGCGGGTGTGGCGCGTCACTGCCCGGCAATGGTCATGCCCTCCACCAGCAGGGTGGGCGCGTTGCGGCTGCCCAGGAAGGCGAGATCGTCGGCCGGCGTCAGATGCAGGAACATGTCCCGCAGGTTCCCGGCGATGGTCATTTCGCTCACCGGGTGGGCGATCTCGCCGTTCTCGATCCAGAAGCCGGAGGCACCGCGGGAATAGTCGCCGGTGACGATGTTCACGCCCATGCCGATGAGCTCGGTCACCAGCACGCCGCGTTTCACCGAGCGGATGAGCTCTTCCGGTGTCGCCTCGCCATTGGCGATGTAGAAATTCGTGGTGCCGGGAGAGGGCGGCTCGGTGAGGCCGCGGCGGGCGCGGGCGTTGCCTTGCAGCCCCAGCTGGCGGGCGCTGGCGAGATCCAGCAGCCACGCCTTCAGCTCGCCGCCTTCCACCACGTCCAGCCTGGCGGTGGGCAGCCCCTCTCCGTCGAAGGGCTTCGAGGCATCGCCGCGGGGCATGCGGGCATCGTCGATGACGCGCACGGAAGACGGCATGATGCGCCGGCCCATGGAATCCTTGAGGAAGCTGGCGCCGCGGGCGATGGTGCGGCCGTTGATGGCGCCGGCCAGATGCCCGGCGATGGATCCGGCGATGCGCTGCTCGAAGATGACCGGGGCGCCCGCGATGGACGCCGGCTTTTTCGGGCTCAGGCGGCGCACGGCGCGCTCACCGGCCTCGCGGCCCACGTCCTCGGGCGTGCGCAAATCCTCGTCGTGAATTTTACTGTCGTAGGCGTAGTCACGCTGCATTTCCGCGCCCTCGCCGGCGATGACGGCGGCGGAGACGCCCACCCCGGTGCGCACGTAGCCGCCGGCGAAACCGTTACTGGCGGCGAGGAACACGGCGGCGCGGCTGGCCGAAGCGCCGGCGCCGACGGATTTCGTCACTCCTTTCACGGCAAGTGCCGCCTCCTCGCAGGCGAGCGCGCGTTCCTTCAATTCCTCCACGTCGGGCAGCCTGTCGCAGGCGAGGTCCAGATCGGGCCAGTTCTTCGCCACCTGCTCCGGGTCCGCCAGGCCGATGTGCGGGTCTTCCGGCGCCGCCTTCGCCATGGCCACGGCGCGCTCGGCGGCTTCCACCAGGTTCATGTGCTCCGGGTCGCCGACGCTGACCACCGCCTGCCGTTTACCCAGCAGCACACGCAACCCCAGCGAGAAGCCATCGGAGCGTTGCAGGTGTTCCAGCGCGCCTTCGCGCACGTCCACCTCTACCGACTCGCCACCCGACACCAGCACGTCCGCTGCCTCCGCCCCCGCCTTCGCGGCGGCCTGAAGCGCGCGGGCGGCAAGCGGTTGCAGCCGTTTGATCAGCTCGTCGGACATGAAAGAACCCTCCTGCCAGCCATGCCCCATGGGTGGCGGAAAATGGCGCGACGCGCAAGGGTGAAAGATATGCGGTTTATTTGTCGCCGCCGGATTTCGAGCGCCGCCAGCGCCGCCAGGTGACCAGCTCTGGGTCGCCCTTGAAATCGTCGATCTCCTCGATCTCGCAGGTGGCGTTGGGTGGCAGGTTCAGCGCGTCCAGCAGGTAGGGCGATATGCCACCGGTGAACTGCACCGGATGGCCGCAGACATCACACAGGATGTAGGCGTGGTGGTTGATGATGCGCCGCTTCCAGCGCCGGGGCAGCGCGTCCTTCAGCTCCATGATGCCGGTGATTTCCGCCTCTCCCTCGGCGCCGCAGGCGGCGCAGGTGACCTTGATGGTGCGGCTGCTCATGGCCGGACTCCCTGAACGGACACATTCCATTTCGCTTGTATTGCACCCAGCATGCACGGGCATGGGGCGTGACGCCAGCCCCTTTCCGCCATCAGAACATGCGTAGCAGCAACTCCACCACCGCGCCGGAGAGCATGATGAGGCCAAAATCGCGGTTGGCACGGAACAGATGCAGGCAGTTTCCGGGGTCGTCGATATCCAGCTCGTATATCTGCCAGACAGCGTGGCCGGCGGCGATGCCCAGCGCCGTGACGAAAGGGGAACCCGCCCCTGCCAGCCAGCCCCCCAAACCCACGGAGAGGATGGTGAGCGTGAAGAACACGGCGAGCCAGGGTTTCGTGTGCCGGCCCAGCTTCAGCGCGGTGGACTTGACCCCGGCGATGAGGTCGTCGGCGCGGTCCTGGTGGGCGTAGATGGTGTCGTAGGCCAGTGTCCAGAACACGCCGCCGAGATAGAGAAACACGGCGGGGAGATCCAGCGTTCCACGCACGGCCACCCAGCCCAGCAGCGCCGGCCAGTTGAAGGCCAGCCCCAGAAACAGCTGCGGCCAGTAGGTGAAGCGCTTCATGAACGGATAGATGGCTACCAGCAGCAGCGAGGCGGCACCGAGAATCCGCGCCGGCGGGTTCAGCAGCAGCAGGATGCCCAGCCCCAGCCCCAGCAGCAGTATCAGAAAGCGCCAGGCCGCGGTCACGCTCACCTGCCCCGCCGGTATGGGCCGGTTGCGGGTGCGCTCCACTCTGGCGTCGATGTCGCGATCCACGATGTCGTTATAGACGCACCCCGCCCCGCGCATGATGACGGCGCCGATGGTGAACAGCGCCGCCAGCCACAGCAGCGTGGACGCGCTCGCGCCCTGCAACCCCGCCAGCGCGATACTCCACAGGCCGGGCAGCACCAGCAACTGCCAACCGATGGGCCGTTCCAGCCGCATCAGCCGGGCGTAGGGCAGCAGCCGGTCGGGCAGGTAACGCTCCGTCCAGTGCGTCGGAATGGCGTCCGCCGGCCGCTGCTTCCGGATGTCGTTGTCCGCGTGGGTGGTTCCGTTCATGCTTCCCGTTTCCCGCAGACGCGTGCCTTGGCACATGGAAAGCGCCCTTCGGCTGGGCTATAGCATGTCCGCAAGCGGTTGTCTTGCCGGTTGCCAGACCGAAGGGTTTTTCCATGAACACACCTTTGCACCGTATTCCACGGGTCCATCACGCCGGGCCGCTGGCGGAGGGAGCGGAGGTGGCGCTTGAGGCGGCGCAGGTGCATTACCTCAAGAACGTGATGCGGCTGGCGGAGGGAGATGCCGTGCGCCTGTTCAACGGGCGCGACGGGGAGTGGCTGTGCGTCATCACGGCGCTGAAGAAGAAGGCGGGAGCGGCGCGCTGCGAGGAGAAGCTGGCCGAGCCGGCGCCGCCGCCGGATATCGACTATGTCTTCGCGCCACTGAAGAGCGGGCGGCTGGACTACATCGTGCAGAAGGCCACCGAGATGGGCGCGCGGCGACTGCGGCCGGTGTTCACGCGGCACACGGTGGCGCGCAAGGTGAACCGGCACAAGCTCGTCGCCAACGCCATCGAGGCGGCGGAGCAGTGCAACCTCGTGTTCGTGCCGGAGGTGCTGGATGCGGCGCCGCTGGAAAAGGTGCTATCCGGGTGGGACGAAGCACGGCAGATCGTCTATTGCGACGAAGCGGCGCCCATCGCCGATCCCCTCGAGGCGCTGCGGCGGGTGCCGCAAGGGCCGCTGGCGGTGCTCATCGGGCCGGAGGGCGGCTTCGCGCCGGAGGAGCAGGAGATGCTGCGCAAACTGCCCTTCGTGCACGCCATTCGCCTGGGGCCGCGCATCATGCGGGCGGACACGGCCGGCGTGGCGGCGCTGGCGCTGGTGCAGGCGGTGCTGGGCGACTGGCGGGGCTGAGCAGGGCGCGGCATGACCCTGTGCACAATATGCTGATTTTCTTGCATCCCGCGGCGGCCGGCCTATCTTTGCGGTGGAAGGCAGAAACGGGATTTCCGCCATGAGCAACAACATGACCACACCGCCCATCGGTTCGCTGGCGGAGCTGGACGAACGGGCGCGGCAGATCTTCGAGCAGCTGGTGGACATGTATCTGGCCAGCGGCGAACCCGTGGGTTCGCGCACGCTGTCGCGGCGCATTCCGATCAATCTCTCGCCGGCCTCGGTGCGCAACGTGATGGCCGACCTGGAAGAGCTGGGCCTGCTCTATTCGCCGCACACCTCCGCCGGGCGCATGCCCACGGAGCAGGGCCTGCGCTTCTTCGTTGACGCGGTGATGGAGCACGCCGTTCTCGACCCGGAAGACAAGGCGGCCATCGATACGCGGCTGGCGGAGGTGGACACGGGCGCGCCGGCAGAGGCGATGCTGGAGCAGGTATCGGCGGTGCTTTCCGGGCTGGCGCACGCGGCCGGACTGGTGGTGACGCCCTCGCATAATCCGCGTCTGCGGCAAATCGAGTTTGTGCGGCTGGAGCCGGAAAAGGCGCTGGTGATTCTGGTGGGTGAAGACGGCACGGTGGAAAACCGCGTCATCAAGGTGCCGGCGGATCTAGCCACCGCCACCCTGCAACGGGCGGCGCATTTCCTGAACGACCGGCTCTCCGGCCTTTCCATGCGCGAGATGGGGGCGCGCATCCGGCGCGAGCTGGACGTGTTGAAGCGCGAGATCGACGCGCTGGCAGCGGACGTGGTGGCGGCGGGTCTGGCCACCTGGGTCGGCAGCGGCGAGGACAAGCGGCTGATCGTGCGCGGGCGCGGCAACCTCATCACCGATTCCGAGCTGCTTTCCGACCTCGACCGGCTGCAGCGGCTGTTCACGGATCTGGAGGAAAAGCGCGATCTTTTGCAGCTGCTCTCGCTGGTGGAGGAAGGCGAGGGCGTGCGCATCTTCATCGGGCGTGAGAACCCGCTGTTCTCGCTATCCGGCTCGTCACTCGTCGTCGCGCCCTATGGCGACGCCGAGCACGAGGTGGTGGGGGTTCTGGGTGTCATCGGGCCGACGCGGCTGCCCTATGCGCGCATCATACCGGTGGTGGATTACGCGGCAAGGGTGGTTTCGCGGCTGCTCTCTTGATTTTGCGCGCGGCAGCACTGATATGCACGGGCGGGAACGCCAACGAACGACAATGGCCGGAAGGGACATTCTCATGAGCGACAAGGAACGGCAGGAACAGGCGGCGGAGCAGGCGCGGGAAACCGCCGCGGAGGCAGCGGAAGGAGCCGCGTCGCACGCCGCGGAGCCGGAAGCGGAGGCCGCGGAGGCGGAGCTGGAGCGCCTGCGGACGGAGAACGCGGAGCTTAAGGACAAGTATCTGCGGGCGCTGGCGGACATGGAGAACCTGCGCCGCCGACTGATGAAGGAAAAGGAGGAGGCGGTGAAATACGCCGCCGCCGACTTCGCGCGCGACATGCTGAACGTGTGCGACAACCTATCACGCGCCATCGAGTCGGTACCGGCGGAAAAGAAGGGCGAGCATGAGCTGCTGGACAGGCTGCTGGAAGGCGTGGAGATGACGCTGAAGGACATGCTCGCCACCTTCGAGCGGCATCACATCCGCAAGATTCCCTCGCACGGCGAGAAGTTCGACCCGAACGTGCACGAGGCGATGTTCGAGGTGGAATCCGGGCCGGAAGATGCGGGCAAGGTGGTGCAGGTGATCCAGGAAGGCTACACGCACCACAACCGCGTGCTGCGCCCGGCGCGCGTGGGCGTGGCGAAGAACAACGGTGGCGACGGCGGCGGCAGAGGCTGAGGCCAACGCCGCCAAAAACGTCAGCACCCTGCGACATGACGCCGGTGGCGCTCCGCCCCGGCGTCTTTCCTGTTCCGCCAAGTGCCGGAGAATGAAACTGGCGGAGAGGGAGGGATTCGAACCCTCGAGACGGTTACCCGCCTACACGCGTTCCAGGCGTGCGCCTTCGACCACTCGGCCACCTCTCCGCGTTCGCCGCCGTCTGACTGCCACATGAGGCGTAAACCCCGGGTGAACAAGCCCGGGCGGCGGCGTGGACTCACAAGGCCAATAGACGAAAGCGCCCGCTGGTTCAAGCGCCCAGTTCGGCCGCGCGCCGGCGGATGAACTCGGCGATGCAGTCCGCCGCCATGTCCATGTTGCCGGCCCATGATTCGCCGCTCTTCACCCGCGGCTTGAAGTCATGGTCGCCATCGGGCAGCCAGCAGAAACGGATGAGCTGCGAGAGTTCGTAGCCCTCCGCCTCGGCACGGGTGCCGAAGGGGTCGCGGTCGCCCTGGCAGATGAGCGCGGGGCAGCGCAGCGATTGCAAATGACCTATGCGCAGATTTTGCGGCCGGCCCGGCGGATGAAACGGATAGCCGAGGCAGACGAGGCCGCGTATGGCACCTTCCCCAAACAACTCGTCGGCCAGCATGGAAGCCACGCGGCCGCCCATGGACTTGCCGCCGATGAACGGGCGCCTGCCACGCTCCGTCCAATGGGAAACGCGGGCACGATATTCGTCCATCAGGCGCTCGGCCCGCGGCGGGGCGATGCGCCGCCCTTCCCGCACGGCCCGAGCCATGTAGGAAAAGTTGAAGCGGGCGACGGACACGCCCCTCACGGCCAGGCGTTCCGCCATATTGTTCATGAATGGGCTGTCCATGCCGGCCCCGGCACCGTGGGCCAGTATCAGCAGCGGCGCCTCATCTTCCGCCACGCCGACGGCGGGGGTCATCAGCCAATCCCCGATGTTATCGTTCATGGCTTCTTTCCCGTCGGTCCGTCGCTTCCGGTGGCGGCGGATCGCGCCGGCTTGTCCGCGCGCGGCGCGGCCTGCGGCATGAGCGGCAGGAACTGGCGGGCGAGAATGCGCAGCTCGCCATCCTCCTGCAGGCGGTCGAGATACCTGTCCAGAAAATCACGCAACTGCCTGTCGCGCGCGCGCACCGCCATGGAAAGGTGGTTCCAGGCGAACATTCTGTCCGCGAACTCTTCCGGCAACAGGCGGCAGCAGCCCTGCGCATCGCTACCCAGCGTCCAGAAGGCGAGCTGCAGCCAGTCGGCGAACAGGGCATCCGCCTTTCCCTCCTTCAGCGCCCGCGCGGCGGAGCGGAAGTCCTTGAGCAGCATGAGGCGGGCGCCACCCAGATTGCGCCGCAACCACAACGCATGCAGCGACCCCCTGACGGCGGCGACGCGGCGCCCGGCCAGGCTTTCATAATCGGCATGTTCCAGCCGCGCCTTCCGGCTCACGGCGAAGCGCCCAAGCGCCTTGTAATAGGGACGGGTGAAATCCATGCGCTCCCAGGCATCCGGCAAGGGGCGCAGGCCGGAGATGATGACATCACCGCGGCTGGAAAGAAGTTCCTCGCGCAGCCCGTCGAACGGCCGCACAACGAAACTGCAACGCACGCGCGCCCGGCGGCAGAGCGCCTGCGCCACGGCCACGGCATAGCCGGTGAGCGCGCCATTGCGATTGCGGAAGACGAAGGGCGGCGCATCATCGGCAAGCAGAAAGCGGATGTGCTCCGGCTTGTGACCGGGGTTCTTCGCGAGCGACGCATCGATGTGCCGGAACAATGGCAGGCGGCCCTTGCCCTGCGCCGGCGACACGACCAGCGGGAGAAACAGCATCGCCATCGTCAGCAGTCCAGCAAGCACGCTCTTGTTTCGCCTCCGGATCGACGCGTCGCTTTTCCACAGCTTTCTCATGGGGTGCCACCCATGGTTGCTTGCAAAAGGTTGCCTCGCGCACGCAAAAGCAAACACAGAACAACCGTGAAGAGAACATTCGTCCGCCGTATCGACTCACGCATGCACAAAACGCACCCTCGCGGCAGTGTTAGGGAGAGCGGGGCATGTTGGCAAGCCCCGCCGGAGGGGAGCGACAGTCGCCATGCACGTGCACGTCCCGCAGGGGATGGCGCGGCCGCGCCTGGCCGCGTTGCTGCTGGCGGAGCGGCAACCGCTGCCGAGCATGGGAAGGGCGGAGCTGGCGCAGCATCTGCGCCAACTGCCCGATGCCGAGGCCGTGCTGGCGCGGCGATACCGTTATCTGCCGCTGCCGCATTCGGGTCTGTTGCGTCCCTGTGTGGTGACGGACGCCGCATCCCGGCGCGCCGCCCTGGAGCATGGCTGCGCGCCCATAGCGCGGGCCGATCGCCGGGATTTCTCCGTGGCGCTGCAAAAAGCCTTCGGCGAAAGGCTGGCGCGAGAGGCAGAAACGGCGTTGGCGCGAAAAAGCCCGGCGTTTTCCGCCAGATGGCGCCTGACACCGGCGCAGGCGCGGTTCTTCATCGGTGCCGCGCTCATTGGCCTGATCCTGCTGATTCTGCGGCCGGCGTGGGTGCTCATGGGCCTCGGCACGCTGGCGGGGCTGTTCTTCCTGTTGCAGGCCAGCCTTCATCTGGTGGCGGCACGGCACAGGCCCGACATGCCGCAGCTGCGATTGCTCCCCGACGACGCCCTGCCGACCTACACGGTGCTGGTGCCGCTGTTTCGTGAGCGCGCGGTGCTGGAGCAGCTGTTGCGGGCGCTGGCGCGGCTGGACTATCCGGCGGAAAAACTGGACATGAAGTTGCTGGTGGAGGAGACGGACAAGGACACCCGCGAGGCACTGAAGCAGTTCGTCCTGCCGCGGCACCTGGAGGTGCTGGTGGTGCCGGAGGGCGCGCCGCAGACGAAACCGCGGGCACTGAACTATGGCCTCGCCTTCGCCCGTGGCGAACTGGTGACCATCTTTGACGCCGAGGACGTTCCGCACCCGGCACAGCTCAGGGTGGCGGCATCGATGTTCGCGCAGGCGCCAGACAATCTGGCGTGCCTGCAGGCGCCACTTTCCTGGTACAATGCGGAGGCCAGCTTCTTCAGCCGCATGCTGGCGGTGGAATACGCCAACCACTTCACCGTGATCCTGCCACTGTTGGCGGCGCTGAAACTGCCGCTGCCACTGGGCGGCACTTCCAACCATTTCCGGCGCAAGGCGCTGGAGGAAGCAGGAGGATGGGACCCTCACAACGTGACGGAGGATGCCGACCTGGGCCTGCGCCTCGCCCGGATGGGCTGGCGCACGGGCGTGTTGCCGCGGGTGGGTACGCTGGAGGAGGCCTGCACCACCTTTCGCGCCTGGAGGCATCAGCGGGCACGCTGGATCAAGGGATGGCTGCAAACGCTGCTGGTGCACCAGCGGGCACCGCGGCAGATGCTGCGCGAGGTGGGCTGGCGCGGTCTGATAACGCTGTACGCGCTGCTGGGGGCGGGTGTGTTCGCGGCGCTGGCGCACCCGCTGTTTCTGGGGGTGATGCTGACGGCCATCCTGCGCCACATAACCGCATACCATACACCCGCCGGCTTCATGGAGTTGTGGTCCGTCTGCCTTTCCCTCACCGTGTTCGTCATGGGCTACATCGGCGCCTGCCGCTGCACGCTCGCCGGGCTGGCGCGCACGGGGCAATGGCGCCTGCTGCCGTGGCTGGCGCTGCTGCCCTTCTACTGGCTGCTCATCTCCAGTGCCGCGTGGTTGGCCTTGTGGGACTTCATCCGCCGGCCGCACCAGTGGCGCAAGACGGCACACGGGCACTTTCTGCTGTTGGGCGGACGGCGCTGAAGGAGCGGCGAAAAGAGCGCTGGCGCAGCGGCGGCCTTTCGCTGTATAAGAGCCGCGAAACCGATGGCCGGGCGCCGCTCCCGGCAGCAACGGGAACTGGCCTTCATGAGTGAACACAAGCCCAACACCTTCACCGGCATGCCGGATGCCAACGGACGCTTCGGCCTTCATGGCGGGCGCTTCGTGGCGGAGACGCTGATGCCGCTGATCCTGGAGCTGGAGGCGGCCTACCGCGAGGCGAAGGAAGACCCGTCGTTCCGGGAGGAGATGGATTTCTTCCTGAAGCACTACGTGGGCCGTCCCAGCCCGCTCTATTACGCCGAGCGCCTGACGGAGCACCTTGGTGGCGCGAAGATCTACTTCAAGCGCGACGAGCTGAACCACACCGGCGCCCACAAGATCAACAACGTGCTGGGACAGATATTGCTGGCGAAGCGCATGGGCAAGACACGCATCATCGCCGAAACCGGCGCCGGCCAGCACGGCGTGGCCACGGCCACGGCCTGCGCCCGCTTCGGCCTCGAATGCGTCGTTTACATGGGCGAAGTGGACGTGGAGCGCCAGCAGCCGAATGTGTTCCGCATGAAGCTGCTGGGGGCGAAGGTCATTCCCGTCTCCTCCGGCTCGCGCACGCTGAAGGACGCGCTGAACGAGGCGCTGCGCGACTGGGTGGCGAACGTGGAGAACACCTTCTACTGCATCGGCACCGTGGCCGGACCGCACCCATACCCGGAGATGGTGCGCGACTTCCAGTCCATCATCGGGCGCGAGGCGAAGCAGCAGATCCTCGAGGCGGAAGGGCGGCTGCCGGACGCTCTGGTGGCAGCCATCGGCGGCGGGTCGAACGCCATGGGGCTGTTCCACCCGTTCCTCGATGATGCGGAGGTGGCCATGTATGGCGTGGAAGCCGCCGGCAAGGGGCTTTCCACCGGCCTGCACGCGGCCTCCATCCTGGGCGGGCGGCCCGGCGTGCTGCACGGCAACCGCACCTATCTGCTGATGGACGAGGAAGGGCAGATAACGGAGGCGCATTCCATCTCGGCCGGGCTGGACTATCCGGGCATCGGGCCGGAACACGCCTGGCTGCACGACGTGGGCCGGGTGCATTATGTGGCGGCCACCGACGAGGAGGCACTGGAGGCCTTTCAGGTGTGCTCTAAGCTGGAGGGTATCATCCCGGCGCTGGAGCCGTCGCACGCGCTGGCGCACGTGATGAAAATGGCGCCAGAAATGGAGAAGGACCGGATCATCGTCATGAACATGTGCGGCCGCGGCGACAAGGATATCTTCACCGTGGCGAAGCATCTGGGCGTGGAACTGTAGGACAAGACGGAAGAGGCACCGGGCAGCATGAACACCCCGCCGCGCACCCGCATCGTCGAGACGTTCGAGCGCCTTGCTGCGGAAGGCCGCAAGGCGCTGGTGACCTTCATCACCGCCGGCGATCCGGACCTGGAGACCTCGCAGCGCATCCTGGACGGCCTGCCGCAGGCGGGTGCGGACATCATCGAGCTGGGCATGCCGTTCACCGACCCGATGGCGGATGGCCCGGCCATTCAGCTGGCCTCACAGCGGGCGCTGAAGGCCGGCCAGACCATGGAAAAGACGCTCCAGATGGTGCGCCGATTCCGCACGCAGGACGATGAGACGCCCATCGTGCTCATGGGCTATTACAACCCTGTTTACGTTTACGGTAACGAGAGCTTTCTGAAGGATGCGAAGGACGCCGGGGTTGACGGGCTCATCATCGTCGATCTGCCACCGGAAGAGGACGCGGAATTGTGCATCCCGGCCATGGAGGCGGGGCTGAACTTCATTCGTCTGGCCACGCCCACCACCGATGACGCACGCCTGCCGAAGGTGCTGGCGAACGCTTCCGGCTTTCTCTATTACGTCTCCATCACCGGCGTTACAGGCACCCGCGCGCCGGACGTGGCGGCGGTTTCCGCCGCGGTGGCGCGCATCAAGGGGCAGACAGAGCTGCCGGTGTGCATCGGCTTCGGCGTGAAGACGCCGGAACAGGCCCGCGCGCTGGCGGCGGCCGGCGACGGCGTGGTGGTGGGCTCGGCGCTGGTGAACGCCATCGCGCAGACGCTGGACGATGGCGGCGATGCGGCGTTCACCGTGCACGAGCTGACGCGGCGTCTGGCCGAGGGCGTGCGCGCGGCGGGCCAACGGGCGGCGGAATGATGATCTGGATGACCCCCTGACCGGGGCGGGGTGCTTGCGATGAACTGGCTGAAGAATTACGTCCGACCGAAAATCCGCAGCTTCCTGGGCAAGAAGCGCGACGTGCCGGAGAACATGTGGATCAAGGATCCCGTCTCCGGCAAGATGGTGTTCTACAAGGATGTGCAGGCCAATTTCTGGGTCATGCCGGAGTCGGGACATCACTTGCGCATGCCGGTGGATGCGCGGCTGAAGATGATGTTTGACGACGGCGAATACGAAGAGATCGAGCTGCCGGAAGTGCCGGCCGATCCGCTGAAGTTCGCCGACCAGAAGCGCTACACCGACCGGCTGAAAGCCTCGCGCGGCAAGACCGGGCGCAACGACGCAATGGTGGCGGCACGCGGGCGTGTGCAGGGCGTGGAAACGGTCATCTGCGTGCAGAACTTCGAGTTCATGGGCGGCTCCATGGGCATGGCCGTGGGCGAGGCCTTCATCACCGCGGCGAGGCACGCCATCGGCCACAAGTGCCCGTTCGTCATTTTCGTGGCCTCCGGTGGCGCGCGCATGCAGGAGGGCATTCTCTCGCTGATGCAGATGCCACGCACCACCATCGCCGTGGACGAGCTGAAGGAGGCGGGCCTGCCCTACATCGTGGTGCTGACGCATCCGACCACCGGCGGCGTCACCGCGTCCTACGCCATGTTGGGCGATGTGCACCTGGCCGAACCCGGCGCGCTCATCGGCTTCGCGGGGCCGCGGGTGATCGAGCAGACCATCCGCGAAAAACTGCCCGAGGGCTTTCAGCGGGCCGAATACCTGCTGGAGCACGGCATGGTGGACATGGTGGTGCCGCGCGCCGAGCAGAAGGAAACCATCGGCCGGCTCATCCGGCTGCTGACGGGTTTGCCGCCGGTGGAGGAGATCGCCGCGCCGGCGCAGGAGTCAGAGGCGGAGGCCGAGGAGGCTCCCGAAGCGTCCGTCGGTGAACAGGCAGTGGACGAAGACACGGCGCCAGCGGCACCGGAGCAGGACGAAAAGCCCTGAGCGGCCGACCGTTCAGGCGCCATGCTCCAGGACACATACCGGACGGAACGCGACCATGCCGCAATCCCCCGCCGCCACGGGCCAGCAACCGGAACAACCCCGGCGCGCGCGCCCGGCCAGCTACTGGCTCAGCATGGTGTTGTTCGGCCTGTTCGTGGCGGGCATCATCGTTTTTTTCTGGGTGGGCGGCTTTTTCGCCGAACAGCGCACGCCGCCGGAGGCTGCCAGCGGCGCCGGCGCGCCGGAGATGCTGGATCGGCGCACCATCGTGGTGCGCAGCATCACGCTGGAGGGACGCGACGAACAGGGCAGGCCGTTTCGTCTGCGGGCGGCACGCAGTCTGCGTCCGGAAAAGGGCGGCAAGCAGGTGCGCCTGCTGGACGTGGTGGGAGAGCTGACGCGCGCTTCGGGCCGCAACCTCACTTTCCGCGCCGACGAGGCCCTTTACCAGGAGGACACGGAACAGGCCGACCTCAAGGGTAACGTGGTGATTCGCGACCCCGGCCGCTGGACGCTCACGGGCACGCTGGTGCACGTGGACACGAAAACGCACACGCTCACCTCGGAAAGGCCGGTGACGGTGAAGGTGCGCGCCGGGGTCATTCACGCGCGCGGCATGAAGGCGGAGAAGGATACGGGGCGCATCATGTTTTCCGGGCCGGTTTCCTCCAGTTTCGAGGTGGAAACGAATGATGAAGCCGCCGCCGGCGCAAGCGATACCGCAGCGGACGACGCAGCGGGGAAAACGGATGCGGCGAGCGAGACGGGCAAGGCGCCCTGATGCTATCTTCCCTTCATGCGCGGGGACATCGCCACAGATGAATGCCTGCCCACGGCGCTGCTTGAAAAACTGGCAGCGCTGCCGGTGATGATTCCGCACGGTGCGGGCGCGCTGCTGCTGGCGGGTGGAGAGACGCGAGCGCTCGGGGCGCCCGAAGCGCTGCGCCGGCTTCTGCAAGCGCCGCATCTGGTGTGCCACGCGCTGATGCTGTTCGACCGGCTTCGGCATCAGGCCGGCGGGCAGGCGGCTCCACCACGGCCAGCCAGCCATTACGACATCGCGGAACTCTTCGCTTTCGCCCGCCCGGCGGTATCCGCGCCGCCGCTGCCGTCCACCTTTGGGCGCGCGCTTGGCCTGGCGCCCGCCGATGACGACCCCGCCGCCCTGCCGCGGCTGGCACGGGCGCTGCTGACGCATCTCGCCACGCCCGGCCTGGCGGCGCGCGATCAGGCCGTGCAGCTGGCGGCGATGCTGGAGAAGGCCAACTGGCCGTGGGCGCCGTTCGTACTGGCGGTGCTGGCGCCGGATGGCACGCCGGAGCCATTCGGCTCCAATCCGCTGGCAGTGTGGGAACGTCTGCCCGAGTGGGAGGAGAACCCGCCGCCTCCGCCGCCGGGGCAGCAGCCCGTGCAGCGGGAAGAGGCGGTGCGCGAGCTGCACCGCATTCTCGGCTCCGGACGGGAAGTGCGCGAGGCGCAGGAGCGCTACACGGCGGAGGTGGCGAAGGCGTTCGCCCCGCGGCCATCGAAGCACGAGAACATCATACTGCTGGCGGAGGCCGGCACGGGGCTGGGCAAGACGCTGGGATACCTCGCTCCGGCGGCGCTGTGGGCCCGGCGCAACGCCGGCGGTGTGTGGATCGCCACCTATACCCGCAACCTGCAACGCCAGCTCATGGAGGAGACGCGCCGCGTGTGGCCGGAGCCGGCCATCCACCGGCGGCGGGTGAGCGTGCGCAAGGGGCGGGAGAACTATCTGTGCCTGCTGAATGCCGAGGAGACCTTCGGCCAGCTGGCAGCGGGCAGCGGCCCGGGGCTGGTGCTGGCGGCGATGCTGGCGCGCTGGGCGGCGGCGACGCGGGATGGCGATCTCATCGGCGGTGATTTCCCGGCCTGGCTGCTGCCGCTGATGCTGCCCGGCCGGCCGGAACAGGCGCACGCTTACGCGCTGGGCATCACCGACCGGCGCGGCGAATGCACCTACGCGGCGTGCCGGCATTTCCGCAAGTGCTTCATCGAGAAGGCGCGGGTGCGGGCGGAGCGGGCCGAGCTGGTCATCGCCAACCACGCGGTGGTGCTGACACAGGCGGCGATGAACGTGATGCTGGGCGATACCGCGCCAAGCCAGCATCTGGAGCGGTTCGCGCTCTCGCGCATCGTATTCGACGAGGGGCATCATCTGTTCGATGCGGCGGATTCAGCTTTTTCCGGACATCTGACGCTGCGCGAGGCGGCGGAACTGCGGCGCTGGATCCGCGGAGCGGAGAGTGGACGACGGCGCGGCCGGAACTTGCGCGAGCGGCTGGGCGACCTGCTGGGCAGTGGCAAGGGCGGGCTGGAGCTCCTGCAGGCGGTGGAGGAGGCGGCGCGCGCCCTGCCGGCGGCCGGCTGGCGGGCGCGGGTGCAGGGCGGCGCACCGGCGGGGGCGGCGGAGCGGTTCCTGATGCTGGTGCGTGAGCAGGTGCTGGCGCGGGCGCGAAACCAGACGGGCGGCATGGAGCTGGAAACGGACTGCCATCCGCTGGCCGAAAGCGTGGCGGAAGCGGCGGCGAAACTGGAAGCGGCCCTGGGCGAATTGCAGCAGGCGATGCGGCGGCTGGCCGGGCTGCTGTTGCAACGGTTGAACGAAGAGGCGGCGAGTCTTTCCAGCGCCGAGCGCAACCGGCTGGAGAGCCTGGCGCGTTCGCTCATCCGCCGCGGCGAGCTGATGGTGGGCGGCTGGCGCGGCATGCTCGGGAGATTGCTGGAGGAAGCGCGGGCGGACGACGTGAACGCGACGCCGGACACGGTGGAAAAGGCGGCGCGGCGAATCGTTTCGTGGTTTTCCGTCTCCTTCGCTTATCAGCAGGAGGTGGACATCGGCATGCACGCGCATTGGGTGGACCCGACCATTCCGCTGGCGGAAACCGTTCTGCGCGAGGCGGATTCGGTGGTCATCACCTCCGCCACCCTGCGCGACCGCCCGCCGGACGCGCCGGACGACTGGCAGAGCGCGGAGACGCGCACCGGCGCGGCGCATCTGCCGTGGCCGGTGCGACGGGCGAGTTTTCCCTCGCCGTTCGACTACGCGGCGCGTTCACGCGTGTTCGTGGTGACGGACATCGACCGGGAGAACATGGATCAGCTGGCCGCTGCCTGTCGTGAGCTGTTCCTGGCCGTGGGTGGCGGCGCGCTGGGGCTGTTCACTGCCATCTCGCGGCTGCGGGCGGTGCACCGGCGCATCCTGCCGGCGCTGGCGGGTGCGGGGCTGCCGCTCTATGCCCAGCACGTGGACGCCATGGACACCGGCACGCTGGTGGACATCTTCCGGGCGCAGCCGCACGCCTGCATGCTGGGCACGGACGCGGTGCGTGACGGCGTGGACGTGCCGGGCGAATCGCTGCGGCTGCTGGTGATGGATCGCGTGCCGTGGCCACGGCCCACCATCCTGGAGCGGGCGCGGCAACAGGCCTTCGGCCGCGGGCAGTGGACGGACATGCAGGTGCGCCTGCGCCTGCGGCAGGCCTTCGGGCGGCTCATCCGCAAGGCGGATGACAAAGGCGTGTTCGTGATGCTGGACAACCGGCTGGCGCGGCGCTTCCTCACCGCCTTTCCCGAGGGCACGCCAGTCAAGCGGCTGGGGCTGGCGGAGGCCATTCGCGAAACGGCGGTATTTCTTTCCGGCAACTGAGTACCTTGCGGCGCCCGGACTCGCCTGCTTCGGCACCTTCGCCTCACGCATTTCACGCATGAGTCCGCGGCACGAGATCCCGGCTTGCGCAGGGATGACGAAGAAATTTTTCGCCGGGCCGTCTCAGGCGGCGGGGGCGGCGGCGGGCTGGCCGCGGTAGGCCAGCGCCTCGGCGATGTGCACGCGGCGCACCTTCTCATCGCCCGCGAGGTCGGCGAGCGTGCGGGCCACG
>JALUAB010000059.1 GCA_027051195.1 Hyphomicrobiales bacterium | reverse complement strand
CGGCACGACAGGTCGCGGCGTTTGCAGGACTTGCGCGCGGCGGGCATTATTCGCCGCCGCGGCGGGTGCGGGAGGAAACGGTCGCATCGGGGCGTGGCAGCGCGGGTACGACCGCTTCCGCCAGCGAAAAGGGCGGGGGGCGCCCCCCGGCGCCGCGCATGGCTGCCGCGCGCTGACCACACCTCCAGCATCGCGGCAATTGCCTCACGGGAAACAGGAGCATGACGAAAACGGCGCGGAAGAAGAATGCGCGCGGGGCGGCGGACTGGCCGAGCGCACTAACACCGGAAGAAGTGGAGGAACTGCTGCGCCGGCTGGCGGCGGCCAACCCGGAGCCGAAGTCCGAACTTTACTGGACGAACCCCTATACCCTGCTGGTGGCGGTGGTACTTTCTGCCCAGAGCACGGACAAGGGGGTGAACAAGGTCACGAAAGAACTGTTCCGGCTGGCGGATACGCCGGAGAAGATGCTGGCCCTGGGCGAGGAACGGCTGCGCGAGATCATCCGCTCCATCGGCCTGTATCCCACCAAGGCGAAGAACATCATCGGCCTGTCGAAAGTCCTGCTCGAGAAGCATGGCGGCGCCGTGCCGCGTTCACGCGAGGCGCTGGAGGAGCTGCCCGGCGTGGGGCGCAAGACGGCCAACGTGGTCCTGAACGTGGCCTTTGGCGAACCCACCATCGCGGTGGATACGCACATCTTCCGCGTGGCCAACCGCACCGGGCTGGCGCCGGGCAGGACACCGCTGGAGGTGGAACGGAATCTGATGAAGGTGGTGCCGGAGGAATACCGGCTGCACGTACATCACTGGCTGATCCTGCACGGGCGCTACGTGTGCAAGGCGCGCAAACCGGAATGTGAGCGCTGCATCATCTGCGACCTGTGCAAATGGGAGGAGAAACGTTGCGCGCAAGCGGGGACGTGATTCGTGGGGGAGAACCTCCCACATGAAGGGAAAACGGGAGGCGGATGATGGCACAGGCGCGCAATGCCGACTGGCCCGGCGAATGGTCGCCGGAAGAGGTGGAGGAAATGCTGCGCCGGTTCGAGGCGGCGGACCCGAACCCGCGCTTCGAGCTGGAATGGACGAGCCCATACACCCTGCTGGTGGCACTGGTGCTGGCAGCGCGGGCGCACGATTCCAAGGTGAACGAAGTGACACGCACGCTGTTCGCCGTGGCGGACACGCCGGAAAAAATGCTGGCGCTGGGCGAGGAAACGCTGTTGGAGCACGTGCGTTCCCTGCCCTTCTACCGCAACAAGGCGAAAAACATCATTCGCCTTTCCGAGACGCTGGTGAAGGAGCATGGCGGCGCGGTGCCCAACGACGTGCAGGCCCTTACCGCTCTGCCCGGCGTAGGGCGCAAGACGGCGCAGATATTGCGCAATGTTGCCTTTGGCGAGCCGGTCTTCGGCGTGGACGCCCACATTCACCGGGTGGCGAACCGCACCGGTCTGGCGCCAGGCAGGACGCCGGAAGAGGTGGAAGAGAAACTGGAGCGCATCATCCCGCCGCGCTGGCGGCGCAAAGCCCTGCGCTGGCTCATCCTGCACGGGCGCTACGTGTGCACGGCGCGCAATCCCAAATGTGGCGAATGCATCATCTGCGACCTTTGCCGGTGGCCGGAGAAACGATGCGCCGTCAGCTGAGGCGCTTGCCCGTGATTCCGTCTTCGGGCCGGCGGACCTTGTTGCGTGCCGAAATCATCTTCTATCATCTTCGCACAGATGAGCGACCCCCGCCCGGAGGAGATTGCCGGCGGGAGTCGATGAGGAAGCGGGAAGGGCGCTTCAGCGCTTGCCGCGCGGCAGGCAGTGCCGGTGCAGCTTGTTCGCGTGGCAGTGCCACTTGCCATACCTGTATCCGCGCACGAGGCGACCGTTGATGCGCATGGTCACGCGCTTGACGGTGCGATGGCAGCAGCCTCCGTCATCGAATTTCAGCCTCGGCCGCCTGGGCGGCGGACAGAAGAACGCGGCACCGATGGCATGGCAGCCGGGAGGTGCGACGGCGGGCATCTTTCCAGTCTTGCGGTTGTTGTAGTTGCCGCAAGCCCCCTGGTCGGCCCGGTAGCGGCAAGGCAGGTTGCCATCACCATTGCCGCCCTGCTGCGCACCACCCTGCTGACCACCGCCAACCTGCACCTGCACGATGGGCAGGCTTCCGGGCAAGGATGCAGAAAGCGCATGCCCGCCACCGGCCATGCCGGCGCCGGGAGCGGCCTGGATTTCTGTGGCGAGCCCAGCCAACAGCAAGACGGGAAGCATTCCTTTCAAAATGTGCCCGTTCATGATGTTTCCTCCTGCTCTCCATCCGCCCTCCGCGAGGACAGAAAATGAATAGCAGGTGGTTGCTGAAACGTTCCTGAACGGTGTTTTCACGCAATATTCATGGAAATCGCACGCAACGGAAACCGCCAGAAAGCACCACACGCACTTCACGATGGCGCATTCAGCCGTACCCGTCCGGCATCAGCGACGACCGCGCCTGACGTAACGTCCCTGGCGGAAGGCATTCTTGCGCTTCACAGCGCGGGGAGTGCGGACATTCTTCCATCGGGAGCACAGCCAACGCTTGCCGACCTTGCGGCAATGGCGAACCCTTTCGCACCCGGGCGATGGCGGCGAGCGATACTGGCAGGGCAACAGCCACTCGCCGAAAACACGGTCGTCGTCATCCGACAACAGCGGTCCGGCATGGGTGGCGCCCAGCATCAGGGCGCCGGCCATGGCCGCCAGCACCAGGCGAAGAGGTATTCGGCGCAACATTAGCATCTCCCTTGTCACCGGCGCAGCCGGATGCCCGAGCATTCAGCACCGCCGCCGGCACGTTTCCACGGCTCCCGGGCCAGTGTAGCACTTCCAGCCGCGCAGGGCATATCTCGTGCGCCACTTGCCATGCACCTTCACGCGCACCTTCCCGCGTACGCGCACACCGCAGAGCTGCCCGCAATCCCGGGTATGGCATGCTACGTTCTCCCATCCTCATGTCGGATTGCAGAGAAGGGAAAACAAGCCCGGCGGTGCGGATCAGCTCCGGTTCAGCACGCGGCCAGCAACGGCGTCCAGCCTGGCACACAGTTCCGGATCGCGAGCTTCCGGCGCGGTGATGATGGCAAATTCCAGCGCCTCGTGGGCGCCGGTGGGACATGGTTCGAATTCACGCGGGAAATCTTCCAGCAGGCGCCTCACCAGCCGTGCGGCGTTTTGCGTGTTTTCCTTCATAACCCGCAGGATGGCGGTGATGTCCACCTCTCCGTGCTCCTCGTGCCAGCTGTCGTAATCGGTGACCATGGCGACGGTGGCATACTTGATCTCCGCCTCGCGCGCGAGCTTCGCTTCCGGCATGTTGGTCATGCCGATGACATCGCACCCCCAGGAGCGGTAGAGGTGGGATTCGGCCAGGGTGGAGAATTGCGGGCCTTCCATGGCGAGATAGGTGCCGCCGCGGCTGTATTTCAGTTTCTCCGCCCGGCAGGCGGACTCGATACGGTCGGCCAGCGCGGTGGAGACGGGGTGCGCCATGGACACGTGAGCCACGCAGCCCTCGCCGAAAAAGCTGGAGGCACGGGCGCGGGTGCGGTCGATGAACTGATCGACCAGAACGAAGGTGCCGGGCGAAAGCTCCTCGCGGAAGGAGCCGCAGGCGGAGAGCGAGACGAGATCGGTTACGCCCAGGCGCTTCATGCAGTCGATGTTGGCGCGGTAGTTGATATCGGAAGGCGAGATGCGGTGGCCACGGCCATGGCGTGGCAGAAACACCACCTTCAGCCCCTTGTATTCACCGCAGAGGAATTCGTCCGATGGTTGGCCCCAGGGGCTTTCCACCTTGCGCCATTCGGCGTTTTCCAGCTCCAGCCCATAGAGGCCGGAACCACCGATGATGCCCAGTACCGCCTGTTTCGTCATGATATCGCCTCCCGCCAGAAAGGTTGCTGCTGGCGGAAGTGCAACAAGCGGAAGAAGGCGTCAAGACTTGCGCATGATCACATGCGACGGAAGCGGATGCCGCGGGCGAGATACCAGGAAGAACCACGGCTGCGGTGCACGGCCGAGCAGGTGGTCTTTCCGTCCAGCCAGTCCTTGAGCATGATGCACAGGCGGTTGCCGCGCAGGCTCCAGCGCCCTTCGTCCGTGAAGCCGCCGTAGAATCCCTTGATCCGGCCATCACGAGTGGCGACGAAGCGCACGTCATATCCCTTCACCTGGGCGCGGAACTGGCCGGGAAAGAGCTGGCGCAGCTCCTGTGGCGGCAGGGGGCGTTCGCCGGCAACCGCACCGGAAACGTCCGCCAACGCCGAAAGGGCGAGGATGCCGGCTGCCACCAGCCCGAGCACCACCCCGTGGCGCAACGGGAAAGAAGTTCCGTCTGTTTTCGTCCTCATGGAACGCATGGTCGGCAAGTTGTAGCTTATGTTCGACTCATCAGCATCAGGCAGGGGTATTGTCTCCCACCGTGCCTGAACCAGTGCTGAATGAAGGTTTGTGGTCACATTCAGATTCGTGATGCGAATTCACATCCATTCGTTTTTCTGCATATGGGCGCCAAATGTGCAAATTGCATGGCGTGTCGG
>JALUAB010000058.1 GCA_027051195.1 Hyphomicrobiales bacterium | reverse complement strand
CGGACGGCCGGCGATTCTCATTCCCTATCCGCATCTGGCGGACGATGAGCAGGGCAAGAACGCGGATGCCTTCAGCCATGCGGGGGCGGGCTGGATGCTGCGGCAGGAGCGGGCGACGCCGGAGCGGCTGGCGGCGCTGGTGACGGAGCTGGCGCACAAGCCGGAGATGCTGGAGGCGGCGCACGAGGCGGCGCTTGCGCAAGCGCGCCCCGATGCGGCAAAACACATGGCGGACGTCGTGGAAGAGGTGCTGGCCATGCGGGCCTCGGCGGCCGCGACGGCGCATGGGAACGGGACGCCGCCGGAAGGTGCGTGAGACGGGGGAGTTTTTCGGAAAATGGCGGAGCGGATGATGAAGATGCCGCGGGATGTCGGCCTGTTTCATTTCGTCGGCATCGGCGGCATCGGCATGAGCGGCATAGCCGAGGCGCTGAACGAACTGGGCTACCGCGTGCAGGGGTCGGACATCAGGGACAGCGCCAACGTGCAACGGCTGCGGGCGCAGGGCATCGAGGTGATGATCGGGCACGCGCCGGAGAATCTGAAGGATGCTGACATTCTCGTCGTATCTTCCGCCATCAGGCCGGATAATCCGGAGCTGATGGAGGCGCGGCGGCGGCACCTGCCCGTGGTGAAGCGGGCGGAGATGCTGGTGGAGCTGATGCGTTTCCGCAACGGCGTGGCTGTGGCCGGCACGCACGGCAAGACGACCACCACCTCGCTGGTGGGGCAACTGTTGCAGGCGGGCGGGCTGGACCCGACCATCATCAACGGCGGTATCATCCAGTCCCTGAAGACCAACGTGCGGCTGGGCGCAGGGCCGTGGATGGTGGTGGAGGCGGACGAATCGGACGGCACCTTCCTGCGCCTGCCGGCGGACGTGGCGGTGATCACCAACATTGACCCGGAGCACCTGGACTTCTACGGCACTTTCGACAGGCTGCGCCGGGCCTTTCGCCGGTTCGTGGAGAACATTCCTTTCTACGGTTTCGCCGTGGCCTGCTCCGATCATCCGGAAGTGCGCTCCCTCATCGCCGATGTGCGCGACCGGCGCATCGTTTCCTACGGTTTCAATCCGCAGGCGGACGCTCGCGTGCATGATCTTTCCGTGGACGGCGGGTGTTCGCGCTTTTCCGTGACCTTCTCCGACCGGCGCAAGGGCGAGGTGGTGGAGTTTCCCGACCTGGAGCTGCCCATGCCCGGCGGGCACAACGTGCTGAACGCCACCGCGGCGCTGGTGGTGGCGCACGAGCTGGGGGTGTCGCCGGAGGGTATCCGCGAAGGATTGCGCACGTTCGAGGGCGTGGGGCGGCGCTTCACCCACACCGGCACGTGGCGGGGCGTGAATTTCTACGACGATTACGGCCATCATCCGGTGGAGATCGCCAACGTCCTGAAGGCGGCGCGGCAGGTAGCGGGCAAGGGACGGCTGATTGCGGTGATGCAGCCGCATCGCTATACGCGGCTGGATTCCCTGTTCGAGGATTTCGCCTCCTGCTTCACGGAAGCGGACAGCGTTATCCTGGCGCCCGTTTATGCCGCTGGTGAACAGCCTATCGAGGGGCGGGACCACGTGGCGCTGGCGGAGGCCATGCTGGCGCGCGGGCAGCGCGACGTGCACGTGGCCAATCCGGAGGCCGAGACGGGGCGCGACATGGCCGCCGAGATCGCGCCCGTCATCCGGTCGCTGGCAGCGCCGGGAGACGTGGTGGTGTTCCTGGGTGCGGGTGACATCACCAACTGGGCGAAGGACATGCCGGAGCTGCTGGCGAAAATGGACGCCGGGGAGGCGGCGGATGCGTATTGACGGCGAAGCCCTTCTGCGGCGTCTGCCGCCGGCGCGCGGCAAGCTGACGCCAAACCGGCCGCTGGCGGAGCTGACGTGGTTTCGCGTGGGCGGACCTGCGGAAGTGCTGTTCAGCCCGGCGGACGAAGACGATCTTTCGCAGTTCCTGTCGCAACTCGACGCGGACATTCCTGTCACCGTCATCGGCGTAGGCTCCAACCTGCTGGTGCGCGACGGCGGTGTGCCGGGCGTGGTGATTCGCCTGGGGCGCGGATTCAACACGGTGGCGCTGGAGGGCGCGCCGGAGGGGTGCCTCATCCGGGCCGGGGCGGCGGTGCTGGACGTGAAGGTGGCGAAGTTCGCCCTGCAGCACGGTATCGAAGGATTAACCTTTTTAAGAGGTATCCCCGGCACAATTGGCGGTGCGCTGCGGATGAACGCCGGCGCGCACGGTGGCGAGCTGAAGGACGTGCTCGTTTCCGCCCGCGCCATCGACCGGCAAGGCCGGGTGCACGAGGTGGCGGCGGAAGCGCTGGGCATGTCCTACCGGCATTCCGAGGCGCCGGAAGACTGGATTTTTACCTCCGCGCTGTTGCGCGGGCGGCCGGGCGAGAAGGAAGAAATCGCCCGGCACATGCAGGAGATCCAGGCCATGCGTGAGGAGGCGCAGCCTATCCGCTCGCGCACCGGCGGCTCCACCTTCCGCAACCCGGAAGGGGGCAAGGCGTGGGAGCTGATCGACGCGGCTGGCATGCGCGGGGTGCGCGTGGGCGGCGCGAAGGTGAGCGAGAAGCACTGCAACTTCCTCATCAACGAGGAAGGGGCGTGCGCGGCGGAGATAGAGGCGCTGGGGGAGCTGGTGCGGGCGCTGGTGAAGGAGACGAGCGGCGTGGAGCTGCAATGGGAAATCCGGCGCATCGGCGTGCCGGCGGCGCCACGGGAACATTGAGCCGGCGGCAAACGGCAAGGGGATGAGGCCATGTTCGACGACGAACCGGCAGGAATGGCGCGGGGCTGGCAGCCGAGGCGCCTGCCGTCGGAAACGCACGTGGTGGTGCTGATGGGCGGCTGGTCGGCCGAGCGTGAGGTTTCGCTTTCCTCCGGCCGGGCGGTGGCGGAGGCGCTGCGGCGGTGCGGCTACAAGGTGACGGAGGTGGATGCCCGGCCCGACATCATGCACGAAATGGTGGAGCTGAAACCGGACGTGGTGTTCAACGCGCTGCACGGCACCTGGGGCGAGGATGGCAAGGTGCAGGGTGTGCTGGAGACGCTGGGCCTGCCATATACCCATTCCGGCGTTCTGGCTTCGGCGCTGGCGATGGACAAGCACCGCAGCAAGATCATGTTCGAGCGGGTTGGCATTCCTGTGGCCCGGCACCTGCTGCTGACGCCGGAAGAGCTGATGCAGAAGCATCCCATGACGCCGCCCTACGTGGTGAAGCCGGTGGCGGAGGGTTCTTCCGTGGGTGTCGTGGTGGTGCGCAAGGAAACCGACTGCGTGCGCCCGGAGGCGCTGCGCGACATGCCGCTGCACGAGGGAAAGATCATGGTGGAGCGATTCGTGCCCGGGCGCGAGCTCACCTGCGCGGTAATGGGCGACGTGGCGCTGGGGGTGTTGGAGATCGTGCCTCTGAAGGGCAATTTCTACGACTATGAATCGAAATATGCGGAAGGTGGTTCGGAACACATCTGCCCGGCGGAGATCCCGGAAAAGGTTTATCGGCGCATCCAGCAATACGCGGTGAAGGCACACAAGGCGCTGGGCTGCCGCGGGGTCACGCGGGCGGATTTCCGCTTCAACGAAAGCGGCAAGGAAGATGGCGAGGTGGTCATCCTGGAGGTGAACACGCAGCCGGGCATGACGCCCACCTCGCTGGTGCCGGACATCGCGAAGGAAGCCGGGCATTCGTTCGAGGAGCTGGTTTCCTGGATGGTGGACGACGCCTCGGTAAACCGCTGAAGCCGCGCGCCCAAGCACGGGAGAAAGACGATCATGGCCACCGAACCGGGCATGAAACCCGCCTACCTGCGTCCGCACCGGGCCTGGGAAGGCGTGGCGCTGCGTGCGGCCGCGCGCGGCGGGGCGCTGCTGGTGCTGGCGGCGGGGCTGTTTCTGGGATTGCAGCACGGCGGGCTGCTGGAACAGGCCATGCGCGAGATCAAGGGACGTTCGGCAGCGGCGGTAGGCCTGGCCGCGAAACACGTGGAAATCCGCGGCCTGTTGAACCAGTCGCCGGAGGCGGTGCTCGCGGCGCTGGGAGTGCGCTCCGGCGCGGCACTCATCGGCTTCAGCCCGGCGCGGGCGAAGCGCCTGCTGGAGAACATGGACTGGGTGAAACGGGCGGAGGTGGTGCGGCGTTATCCCAACGGACTCATCATCACGGTGGAGGAGCGCCGGCCCATCGCGCGCTGGCGCATCGACGGCCAGACCGTGCTGGTGGACGCCGAAGGCACGGCCATAAGCTCGCTGGATGTCGGCCGCTTTGCGCGTCTGCCGCTGGTGGTGGGCGAGGGGGCAAACGAACAGGCCGATACACTTGTTAACCTGCTGTTAGCCAAACCGACCCTACTTTCGGAATTGACGCAGGCGGAGTTCGTCGGCGGGCGCCGTTGGAACCTGCACCTGCGTTCCGGACTTGTGGTGTTGTTGCCGGAGCAGGGGGTGGAACAGGCGCTGGAGCGCCTTGCCGCTCTGCAACGGCGGCACGGCATCCTGCAGCGGGCCTTGAAACGGCTCGATCTGCGCGACCCGGAACGGCTGGTGCTGGCAGCCGCCGTCGAATGATCGCGCGTCGGTGGGGCAGAGAAATCGGGGGCCGGCGGGCCGGGGAGCCGTATCGCCGGGCTTGCAAGCAGGCGGGTTGCACATCATGAGCGTCATCGTACCCTTGTTTCCGCAACGACCGGAAAACGGCGGCAGGCCCGCGCATTCGGACATCGTCGCGGCGCTGGACATCGGCAGCACGCAGATCGCCTGTCTCATCGGCGAGGTGCGGCAGCGGCGCGGGCAGGGGCAGACTGCGCTGGACATCATCGGGCACGGCGTTTACGCCTCGCGCGGGGTGAAGGCCGGGGTCATCGTGGACCCGTCCGCGGCCGAACGCTGCATCCGTCTGGCGGTGGACAAGGCGGAGCGCATGGCCGGCACGCAGATCGCTGAAGTATGGGTGAACCTCTCCGGCGGCAGCCCGCGCACCGAGACGCTGGAGGCGACGCTGGACGTGAACGGGCGCGAGGTTACGCACGGACATCTGGCGGCGCTTTCGGGGCGTGCCCTTTCCGGTTTCAATGCCGGGTCGCGGCTGGTGGTGCAGGTGGTGCCGGCTGGCTTCTCTCTGGACGGCGGGCCGTGGATTTCCGATCCGGAAGGGCTGGCGGCCGACCGGGTGACCGGCCGGGTGAACGTGGTGACCATGCACCGCGGCCCCCTGCGCAATCTGGAAGCCACGCTGGAAGCGGCGCAGCTGCAGGTGGCGGGGCTGATGGTTTCGCCGCTGGCGGCGGCGGAAGCGGTGCTGGCAGAGGACGAACGCGAGCTGGGTGTCACCGTCATCGACATCGGCGCGGCGCAGACGAGCTGGGCGGCCTTCCGCGAGGGCATGCTGCTGGAAGCGGGCATGTTGCCGGTGGGTGGGCATCACGTTACGCAGGACATCGCGGCGGGGCTTTCCACCCCCATCGCCGAGGCGGAGCGGCTGAAGACGCTGCACGGCAGCGTGGTGCCGGCGGAGCTCAGCGAAGAGGAGATGCTGAGCATTCCGGTGCTGGGCGAACAGGGGCCGGGTGGCTGGCAGCAGGTGCCGCGCTCCACGTTGCACACCATTATCCGCCCGCGCATGGAAGAAATTCTGGAGATGTTGCGGGACGCCATCGTCGGTCTGCCGGCGGCGGCGCGGCAGCGGCTGGTGTTCACCGGCGGCGGCGCGCAGCTGGCCGGGTTGCCGCAACTGGCGGAAGAGCTGCTGGGCGCGCGGGTGCGCGTGGGTGGCGTGCGCACCATCGCCGGCCTGCCGCCGGTGCTTTCCGGGCCGGCGCATTCGGTGGTTTCGGGGCTGCTGCTTTCGGCACTCAAGCCCGATGCTCAGGGCTTCGCCATGGTGCGCGAGGCGGAAACGATGATGGTCGCCTCGGGTGGCTATCTGGGCCGCGTGCGCAAGTGGTTCCAGGAGAGTTTCTGAGGAGTTTTGCGCAGAAGCGTGACCGCACCACTCCGCACCCCCGCCCAATCACCCGATATCGTGAACGCGAGGTGGTTGGGCGGAGGTGCGGGTTTTTCGAGTCGGGGGCAACCCCATTTTCCTCGCGGGAACACGAGCCTGTCAGGTAGGCGATTCATTCCGGGCAACTTTTTAAAGCGCCGTTAACCTTTTGTTATCCAAACGGCAAGCATCATCATCCGCAGCAACAAGCGGGGTTTCATACGAGCCATTCGGAAGGGGTGCCATGCCTATCAACATCAGCGTTCCCGATCTTGCCGAGCTGAAGCCCAGGATCACGGTATTCGGTGTCGGTGGCGGCGGCTGCAACGCCGTGAACAACATGATCAACTCCAACCTCACCGGCGTGGAGTTCGTGGTGGCCAACACGGATGCGCAGGCGCTGGCGAAAAGCCCGTGCGAGCGCAAGATCCAGATGGGCGTGAACATCACGCAGGGGCTGGGCGCGGGGTCGCAGCCGGAAATCGGCGCGGCGGCGGCGGAGGAGACGATCTCCGACATCATCGATCATCTGGCCGGGTCGCACATGGTGTTCATCACTGCCGGCATGGGCGGCGGCACGGGCACGGGCGCGGCGCCGGTGATCGCCCGGGCGGCGCGCGAGCAGGGCATCCTCACCGTTGGCGTGGTGACCAAGCCGTTCAACTTCGAGGGGCGGCGGCGCATGGCCATCGCCGAGCGCGGCATCGACAACCTGGCGCAGCACGTGGATACGCTGATCGTTATCCCGAACCAGAACCTGTTCCGTGTGGCCAACGAGGCGACTTCGTTCACCGCCGCCTTCGCCATGGCGGATCAGGTGCTCTATTCGGGCGTGGCATCCATCACCGAGCTGATGACCAAGGAAGGGCTCATCAACCTGGACTTCGCCGACGTGCGCGCGGTCATGTCCGACATGGGCAAGGCGATGATGGGAACCGGCGAGGCAAGTGGCGACAACCGGGCGGAAGAGGCAGCGCTGGCGGCCATTTCCAACCCGCTGCTGGATATCGATTCCATGGCCGGTGCGCGGGGCGTGCTCATTTCCATCGCCGGCGGGCCGGATCTGACGCTCTACGAGGTGGATCAGGCGGCGTCGCGCATTCGCGAGGAGGTGGACCCGGAGGCGAACATCATCGTCGGCGCCACCATCGAGGAAGATCTGGAAGGCACCATGCGCGTTTCCGTGGTGGCCACCGGCCTGATGGAAGAAGGCAAGGCGGCGGAGACGGAGGGCGCTTCCACGCAAGCGCGGCAGGGCGCGGCTCTGCCGCCCGGACTGGGCACCGGCATGGGCGGCGCCGGGCTGATGGGCATGTCCCAGGCCGGGCAGGAAGAGGAAGCCCGGACGGAGGACGCCGCGGCGCGGGATGTGGCCGAGGAGAAGGTTACGGCGGGAGAGGCGCAGGAAGAGCGGGAGCAGGAGCTGCCGCTGGATGCGCCGCCCGCCCGTGGGACGCAGGAGCAGGGCGCGGAGCGGGAGATTCCCGCGGCGCCCGAGATGAAGACCGGCGATACCGGCGCAGGCGGAATGGCCACCGCCGCGGATGGCATCGACACCGATATCAACACGCCGCTGCACGAGCCTGCGCCCATCGCTCCCATGGCCCCGGAGATTCCCGAACCGGTAGTGCCGAGAGGCGCGCCCGCGCCGCAGGCGGGTAAGGAGGCGAATGCCATGCAGGGCGGAGGGCAGGAGCGCCCCGTCGCCGCGGGCAACGTGCCGGGCATGGAGGAACTGCCGCCACAGTTGCAGAGCATCGTGCAACAGAAACAGCAGCGGCTGGAAGAGGCGCAGCGGCGTTCCGGCCTCATCAGCAAGGTGAAGGATCTGCTGGGCCGTGGTCACCGCGCGCCCGGGCAGCCGGAAGCGGCGCCGCACGCAGGGCAGGGTGCGGGAACGCCTTCCACGGCTGGCAGAACCACGGGCGGGGCGCAGCAGGCGGGCGCGGCGACGCCGCAGAACGTGCAGCCCCTGCCGCCGCGGCAGCAGCCGCAGCCGCCGCAGCATGCGGCCGCCGAATCGCCGGTGGAGGACGATGACGCGCTCTCCATTCCGGCGTTCCTGCGGCGACGCTGAACGGTAACGGATTTTCTCCTCTTCACTCACAACACGACAGGAAAGGCCGGCGGATCACATTTCCGCCGGTTTTTCATTCTTCCCTGCGCGGCGGTTGCCAGCCGCGCGCCGATTCATGCTATTGCACGGAAAAGGCAGGGTGCGCACCCGGCAAACAGGGGATGATGCATGCCACGGATTTCAGAGACGATATCTGCAGCGGCCCGCGGCGCGGCGGGGTTCAGAGCGCAGGCCCGCGGGGGCATCGCAGCGTTGGTGATGGTGGCGCTGACGGGCTGCGCCGGCGCCGGCAGCGGACTTTCCGACTATCTCTTCGGTGGCGAGAAGGACGCGCTTTCTCCGGGGCTGGAGGCGGCCGATGACAAGGCCGGCATCTCCAAGCTCTACAACGAGGGCCTGAGCCACCTGAAAAAGGGCGAATACCGCACGGCGGCCAAGAAGTTCGCCGAGGTGGAGCGGAAATATCCCTATTCGCGCTGGGCGACGAAAGCGGTGCTGATGCAGGCCTATGCGCAATACATGCGCAACAAGTATGACGAAAGCATCGCGGCGGCGAAGAAGTTCCTGGCGCTGCATCCGGGGCACAAGGACGCGCCCTATGCGCATTATCTGATCGCACTGTCGCATTATGAGCAGATATCGGACGTGCAGCGCGATCCGACGGCGGCGCGCAAGGCGCAGGAAGCGCTGGAGCTGGTGGTGAACCGCTATCCGGGCACGCGCTACGCCGCGGACGCAGAGCGCAAGCTGAAGGCGGTGCGCGACCATCTCGCCGGCAAGGAAATGGAGGTGGGGCGCTATTATCTGCAACGGCGCAATTATCTGGCCGCCATCAACCGCTTCAAGAAGGTCGTCACCGACTATCAGACCACGGCGCACGTGCCGGAAGCGCTCTACCGGCTGGTGGAGGCCTACCTCGCCCTGGGTATTCGCTCGGAGGCGCAGACGGCGGCTGCGGTGCTGGGGCACAACTTTCCCAACTCCTCATGGTATCGTGACGCCTACCGGCTGCTGACGGGCCAGGGGCTTTCGCCACAGGAGAACTCCGGGTCGTGGATCTCGCGGGCGTTTCGCAAGCTCATTCCCGGGTGATGCCAGAATGCATGCAGAAACATCCACCACCCCGCGTTCCCGCCCAACCCCCCAATCATGAGAAACAAGGGCCTGAGGGCGCGGGGCGGTTTTACCGGTCAGACCATGCGCGACCTGGCATGATTCGGTGGAGAATGGGCGCGCCCTTCGCAATGGACTGCCCTTACGGACGAGAACGCTCCCGCCGGAGTGGCGGGAGCGTGGCACCGTGCGATTCTTCCGTGCGCGTCATTCGTTGCCCTGCAGCGTCGGCACCAGCGACATGATAGTCTGCAGCAGCTGCGGATTCTGCCAGTTGCGGGCGCCGAAGGCGACGAAGGCCAGCGTGCCATCCGGGTTGAGGATATAGGTGACGGGAATGTGCGCCACGCCCCAGGCCTTGGCGACGTTCTCGCCCTCGTCATGCAGCACCGGCACGGTAACGCCGTTTTCCTGCATGAAGCCGCGCAGCTTTTCCGCGCTGCCGCCCACGTGCACGGTCAGCAGCGCCACATCCATCCCCTTCACCTTGTTCCAGAAGTCCTTGATGGTGCCAATCTCGGCGCGGCAGGCGGGGCAGGCGATGGACCAGAAATTGACGATGACCACCTTGCCGCGCAGGCTGGAGAGACGCACCGGCTTACCGGTCATCACTTCCTTGAGAGTAAAGTCCAACGGTGCGCGCTTGTGCCCCAGGGGGGTGAGCAGATTGCCTTCTGCCATGCCGGCCTGAGCCGGACGCATGGTGGGCAGGGCCAGCATCACCGCGGCCAGCAGCAGCATGGCGGTCTTCATGAGATGCGATATGGCGGATGTTCTCGTGGCTGTCATGATTCCGATCCTTCTTTCCTCTTTCCTCGCGCTCGCGAAGGGTTTCTCCAGCGGAATCCGGCCTTCGGATTCGCATACATAATAACATTCTCATATAACTAGTATTTGATATATGTCATTTTGAATATGTTTCATTCACGTGGCGCATCCGCATGTTCCGCCGGAGCAGGCACCACCATCGCGGGTGGCGGGCATGCGCCGGTTCGCGGTGAGGAACGGATCGGGGCCGCCGGCCGCCCAGGCCAGCAGTTGGGCGTAGTGAAACAGTGGCAGGCGCGCTTCGGACGCGAGGTTGCGCATGCAGCCGAAGTTGGCGCTGGCGATGGCATCCGCCGCGGCCGCATGCAGATGATCCAGCTTGCGCGCGCGCAGGGTGGCGGCGATTTCCGGCTCCAGCACGGCGTTGGCGCCACCGGCGCCGCAGCACAGGTGGGCCTCCGCCGGCTCCAGAACCTCGAAGCCTACGCGCTCCAGCAGGCCTTTCGGCTGGTCGGCGATGCGCAGGTGATGGGTGAGCGAACAGGGGGCGTGCCACACGAGCCGTTTGCGGCGCGGGGCGCGCCAGGGAAGCGCATCGGCCAGCGGCGCCAGCAATTCGGAAAGTTCAAACGCATTTTCCGCCAGCCGCACGGCATTCCGCGCCATCGCCGGATCATCCTTCAGCAGCGCGGCGTATTCCTTTACCGTGCCGGCGCAGCCGGAAGCGTCGATGACCACCAGTTCCGCGCTGGCTTCGACCCAGGCACGCACGTTGGCGGCGGCGCGGCGCACCGCCCGTGCGTGTTCGCCCAGATGCTCCTCCATGGCGCCGCAGCAACCGGCCTGCCTGGGGATGACCACGTGAAAGCCTGCCATGCGCAGCAGGTGCAAGGTGGCCTCGGAGATGGCGCGGCCGAAAACGCCCTGCGCGCAGCCGGTGAGCAACGCGGCGCGGCGGCCCTCGCCCGGCCCCTCGGCCAACGGCGGATAGTCGCCGAACAGCGGGCGTTGCGGGCGGGCGCCACCGGCCATGTCCAGCATGGCGGCGAGGGGGCGCCATTCCCGGCGCCGGTTCAACAGGGGTTTCGCCAGCGGCGCGATGAACCGTCCCAGCCTGGCCAGCGGGCGCAGGCGGGCCGGCTCCGGCACCGTGTGGATGAGCAGCCGGCGGGCCAGGCGCTTCGCGGCAGGGCGGGTGGGCGCGTTGGCAGTGCGACGGCGGATGATGGCGATGAGTTTGTCGTATCCCACGCCCGAGGGGCAGGTGGTGGTGCAGGAAAGACAGGTGAGGCAATGATCCAGGTGAGCCAGCACCTCGGGCCGTGGCGCGTCCTTTTCCTCCTCCAGCAGCACCTTGGCCAGGTATATGCGGCCGCGCGGGGCTTCCAGTTCATCGCCGGAGATCAGGTAGGTGGGGCAGGTGGCCATGCAGAAGCCGCAATGCACGCACTTGCGCAGTTCCGCATTGGCCTCCGCGATGTCCGGCTGGCGCAATTGTTCCGCGGTGAAGCTGGTCTGCATGGCGTGTGTTCCGTCCTACGTTTCGCGCGGGCGGCGCAGGGCGACCGGTTCACCGCCATCAGCGGCGATACGGTCGAGCGCCTGCGCCAATGGCTCCGTGGCCACCATCATGTGATGGGCATTGGCATGGATGATGGTGCGTTCGTCAAGAAGCATGGCCACGTGGCCTTTCCAGAACACGAGATCGCCGCGCCGCAATTTCTCCTGCCGACGCAGCCAATCGAGCGGCAGCTCCTCTCCCACCTGGCGCGACTGCGGGCCGGAGTCGCGCGGCACGCCGGAGTGTCCCGCCATTCTCAGCGCCAGTTGCACCAGTCCGGAGCAGTCGATGCCGGCCACGGTGCGTCCACCCCACAGATAGGGCGCATGGAGCAATCGCCGCGCCACGGCGGCGGCGTCCGGCTCCGGTGCCGCCTTCAGCGGGCGGACATGGGCGGCGATGACGAAACCGCCATCGGCCAGGTGCAGAAAGCGGCCTTCCGCGCCGAGGGCGCGCAGAAGCGCGCCCATGTAGAGCGGTTGGGTGGGCGAAGTCTTGATGTCCGGTTCCGGGAACAGCAGCGTCTGCGGCACATCGACCACATGGGTCGGGCCATCCGAATCCGGCGCGAAGGCCTCTCGGGGTGCGTAGCCCTCGTAGCCGTCGTGCAGCAGGCGCACGCGCAGCCAGCCGCGCTCGCGCGATCCGGGTGGCAGGGCGATCTCGTCCAGCAGTTCGGCACGTTCGCCGAACAGCGCCTGCGAAATCATCTCGGCGCGGCCACGCGGCTCGGCCTTCAGCGGCGCCACGGCCCAGCGGCAGACAATGCCCGGTGATGTGTGATCAGCTGCCGGGGGCATTCTGAGGCTCCCCGCCGGTGGTGGCGCCGCCGTTTTCCATCGCGGCGGCCTTTTCGCGGATCAGCTCCGCCAGCGCTTCCAGATAGAGCGCGCCCTTGAGCGTGCGCTGCACCAGCACGTTGCGCCGGTCGTTGGGGTCGCGGCGGCGCTCCAGCAGTTCGTGGCGGCTCATGGCGTTCAAGGCGCGGGTGATGACCGGCTTGGTGACGCCAAGCTTCTGCGCCAGCCCGCGCACGGTGTGTGGCGGCGGCTCAAGATAGACAGTGAGCAGCACCGCCATCTGGCGCAGGCTCAGGTCGGGCAGTTCGTCGCGCACCTGCTCGAGCACCACGTCATGCCAGAGTTTCAGCGCCTGGACGTCCGAAAGCAGCATGGCGGCCCTTCCTTCTGGTGGAAAAGATGCATCCCCGTCATTACGCTCCCGTTTCATTCAAGCGTATTCGGCCGCCTCCGGCAAGGGTGGGCGGTGCACGATGCACAACATTCGGGCTTTGGCAGGCGTGGCGGTTGTGCTACTGTCCGCATATGCGATACACCATATATAAAAATGAAAATCATCAGCGCGGATGGCGACAGAAGAGGAGGAAGAGAGATGCCCAGGACGATGGAAGAGTTCGTTCATCCCGGTGCGGTGCGGCCCTCCCCGGGGTTTCCGGACGCACCGGAGCACTGGAGTACGGCCCTGGCCGAGGAGCTGGCCGCGGAAATGGGTATCGCGCTCACGGATGAGCACTGGGAGGTGATCCGCACCTTGCAGGGCGCCTATCGCGACGAGGCGGAACCGCCGTTGAGGCGTCTGCACGAGGCGCTGGAAGGCCGTTTTGCCGATCAGGGCGGCATGAAATACCTCTATGTCATCTTCAAGGGCGGGCCCATCGCCCGCGGTTGCAGGCTGGCGGGGCTTACGCCGCCGGCCGGCGCCATCGACACCAGTTTCGGATCGGAGGCGTGAAACGAAAGGTAGTGCAGCGGAACAGTTTCGGCTCCGGGGGTGTACCGGGCTTGCGATACTCGCCGGCCCGACCCCGACTTCCCCTCTCGCACATGTGAAGCGGGAGGGGCTTTTTTTCGCGGGCAGCGAGGTTACCGTGTGCCGGCCGGGGAATGCAAAAGGGAGGAACGCGGATGAATCTCTCGAAGGCCGTCGTGGTGTTCGCGCTGGTGGCGGGGGTGGCGCTGGTGGGCTGGACGTGGCTGGGCAGCGGCAGGAAAGCTCCGGTTGGCGCCGGGAGCGTCCCGGGGACTGCCGGACTGCTGCGGCCGGACGATGCCGCGCTGGTGGCGAAAGGGCGGGAGATATACGCCAAGGCCTGTGCCAATTGTCATGGCGCCAACCTGGAAGGACAGGCCGGCTGGCGCACCAGCCGCGGTCTTGCGCCGGCGCATGATGAAAGCGGTCATACGTGGCATCACCCCGATACATTGTTGCTGCGCATCGTGCGCGAGGGCACGGTGCAAATGGGCGGCACCATGCCGGCGTTCAAGGGCTTGTTGACGGAAGAGGAAATGCTGGCGGTGATGTCCTTCATCAAGAGCCGCTGGCCGCGGCGTATTCGCGAGGCCCATGACGCCATAAACGCCAGGGCGGCAAACGGCAGCGGATGAATGGTGGTGCAGCGGGCCGGGCGTCAGGCCGCCCCTTTTTCCGCCGCCGTGCCCAGGTGTGGCTGGCGCAACCCTTGCCTTGCGTGGGCGGGTATGTCAGAGAGATGAGACCGGATGCCGGCATGCATGTCCTTTCGGCAAGGTGTATCCGAATTCCGGAACAAAAGCGGTAAACAGCGTGGAAGGGGGAAGAAACATGGCCCACGTCGTCGTGATGGGCGCAGGTATCGGGGGCATCCCGACCGCCTACGAGCTGAAGGAGGCGCTCGGCAAGGATCATCGCATCACCATCATCAACAAGGTTCCGTATTTCCAGTTCACGCCATCCAATCCGTGGGTGGCCGTGGGCTGGCGCAAGCGCGAGGACATCACGCTGGATCTGGCGCCCATCATGGGGCGGCACGGCATCGAGTTCATCGCCGCGGAGGTGACGAAGATTCTGCCCGAGGACAACAAGCTGGAGCTGGATGACGGCAGCAGCATCACCTATGACTACCTGGTCATCGCCGCCGGGCCGGAGCTGGCCTTCGACGAGATCGAGGGGCTGGGGCCCGAGGGCGGGAACACGCAGTCCGTGTGCACGGTGGATCATGCCGAAAAGGCATATGACGAATGGGAGAAGTTCTGCGCCGATCCGGGGTCGGTGATCGTGGGCGCGGTGCAGCTGGCCTCCTGCTTCGGCCCGGCCTACGAGTTCGCCGCCATCATGGATACGGATCTGAAGAAGCGCGGCATTCGCGACAGGGTGCCTATGACCTTCGTCACCTCCGAGCCCTATATCGGGCATCTGGGCCTCGGAGGCGTGGGCGACACCAAGGGGCTGCTGGAATCCGAGCTGCGTGATCGCAACATCAAGTGGATCACCAACGCCAGGGTGGACCGGGTGGAAGACGGCAAGATGTTCGTCACGGAGCTGGATGAAGACGGCAGCGAGAAGAAGAAGCACGAGCTGGACTTCAAGTTCTCCATGATGCTGCCGGCCTTCCGGGGCGTGAAGGCGGCCGCCGGCATCGAGGGGCTGGTGAACCCGCGCAATTTCATCGTGGTCGATGAGCACCAGCGCAACCCGAAATATCCGAATATCTTCGGTGTGGGCGTGTGCATCGCCATTCCGCCGCTGGAGGCGACGCCAGTGCCGGTGGGCGTGCCGAAGACGGGTTACATGATCGAATCCATGGTGACGGCCACGGTGCAGAACATCAGGGAGCTCATCAACGGCCAGAAGCCCACCCACAAGCCGACGTGGAACGCCTTCTGCCTGGCTGATCTGGGTGACAAGGGCGTGGCCTTCATCGCCAAGCCGCAGAACCCGCCGCGCAATCTCAACTGGGCCTCTGAAGGCAAGTGGGTGCACTGGGCCAAGGTCGCGTTCGAGAAGTACTTCCTCTACAAGGTGAAGAGCGGTATTTCCGAGCCGTTCATCGAGCGCCTGGTGTTGCGCGGCATGAAGCTGTTCAGGGTGAAGGAGAGCTGAGAACAGTTCGTGGCAGGCCCGTTCCGCCCTGCCGTCTGGATTGCCGGGTCAAGCCCGGCAATGACGGGGCGGGGGAAGGTGAAGAGCGGTATTTCCGAGCCGTTCATCGAGCGCCTGGTGTTGCGCGGCATGAAGCTGTTCCGGGTGAAGTGAAGTAACGCCTTGGTGCACGGTGGGCGGCCTCGTTGTGGAGTGGCCGTCAACGGCACGGAGAATCATGAAAATGCCCGCCGTAGTGGCGGGCATTTTCGTTTCAGGCAATCCGTCGGATCATTTCACGCGCGACCAGACCTCGGCGTCGCACATGGAATTGCCAATGGCGCAGCCCTGCACCTTCAGCTTGTTGGCGCCCACCATGCTGACGGTGCCGTTGAAGGTCATGAAACCGGGCATCTCCGGATGTTTCATGTCGCCCTTCCAGACGTTGCCCTGCTTCTTGATGCCCTTGAACATCACAAAGCCCTTCTTCTTGCCCTTCTCGATGGCGCCGCACATGCCGCCATTGCACTTCCACACCTTGGCGACGTCGCCATTGGGGCGCTTCCACTTGCCCCACGGCGAGGCGGCAAGAGCCGGCCCTGCCATGAACGCGGCGGCGGTGAGTGCGAGAACGGTGCGTTTCATCATCGACATGTCAGGTCTTCTCCCTCCACTGTTTCATCAGGGCTTTTTTGCGGCGGGTCAGAACGCGCCCTGCCGCACCCTCCCTCGGCGTATCGCCACCCGCAAGGTGCCACAGGGGCGGGCGGGAGTCAAAGAAACATTCCGCAAACCGCATATGCCGCCCCTGTTCCGAATCCGGTAATTTTCCGTATATTCTTTCCTGGCTGTAAAACCACCCACCACCCCGCGCTCCCATCCAACCCCCAGATTGTGAACAACAGGGGGCTGGTCGGGGGCGCGGGGTGGCTTGTGTCTGGCCGCTCTTGTGCAAGCTGGTATAACCCATTTCCATGCTGCAACATCTGTCCATACGCAACGTGGTGCTTATCGAGGCGCTGGAGCTGGAGCTGGCGCCGGGAATGACCGTGCTCACCGGCGAGACGGGCGCGGGCAAGTCCATATTGCTGGATGCGCTGGGGCTGGCGCTGGGGGCGCGGGGCGACGCCTCGCTGGTGCGCGCCGGCGCGGAGCGTGCGAGCGTGTCGGCCACCTTCGAACTGCCCGTGAATCACCCGGTGTTCACCCTGCTGGCGGAGCACGACATCGAGATAGAAGAGCCGGGACGGCTGATGCTGCGCCGGGTGCAGCGGCCGGATGGTGGCACTCGGGCGTGGATAGAGGGGCAGGCGGTGCCGGTTTCGCTGTTGCGGCGGGCGGGGCAGGCACTGGTGGAGATCCACGGCCAGCACGAGGCCCGCGCGCTGATGGATGAAACGCGGCATCTCGCCTTGCTGGATGCTTTCGCCGGACTGGAGGAAGAAAGGCGGGAAGTGGCGGCGCGCTGGCGCGCCTGGCAGGCGGCGCGGCGCGAGCTGGAATCGCTGCGGGCGGAGCTGGCGCAGGCTGAACGCGAGCGCGAGTGGCTGGAGCACGTGGTGGCGGAGCTGGAGGAGCTTTCGCCGGAGCCGGGCGAGGAGGAGGCGCTGGCGGTGCGGCGTGCGCAGATGATGCACGCGGAACAGTTCGCCGAAGCGCTTTCCGCCATGCGTTCGGCGCTCGTGGAAGGCAGCGGGCCTGTGGCCGGGCGCATCGCCGGGGCGCTGCGCAAGCTGGAGCGCCAGCGCGAACAGGCGAGCGGGCTGTTCGATCCGGTATGCGAGGCCTTCGACCGGGTGCTGGTGGAGCTGGCGGAGGCCGAACGGCTGCTGGACGAGGCGCAGGCCGCGCTGGAATTCGACCCGGCGGAGCTGGAAAAGGTGGAGGAGCGTCTGTTCGCCTTGCGCGATGTTGCGCGCAAGCACCGGGTGCAGCCGGACGACCTGCCGGGATTGCTGGAGGAGCTTTCCGGCAGGCTGGCGGCCGTGCAGGGCGGCGATGCGGCCATCGCCGAGCGGGAGCGGGCAGCACGGGAGGCGCGGACACATTACCTGGAGGCGGCGGAAGCGCTCTCCGCGTTGCGGCGGCGGGCAGCGGAAGAGCTGGCGACGCGGGTGATGGCCGAGCTGCCACCGCTGAAGCTGGAGCATGCGCGCTTTCAGACGGCGGTGGAAAGCGCTGAGGAACTGGCTGGGCCCGAGGGCATGGACAGAGTGGAATTCCTGGTGGCCACCAACCCGGGGCAGCCGGCGGGGGCACTGGCGAAAATCGCCTCCGGCGGCGAGCTTTCGCGCTTCATGCTGGCATTGAAGGTGGTGCTGGCGGCGCGTGGGTCGGCGCCAGTGCTCATTTTCGACGAAATCGACACCGGCGTGGGTGGCGCGGTGGCGGCGGCCATGGGCGAGCGGTTGCGGAGGCTGGCGGCGTCCGGCCTGCAAGTGCTGGCGGTGACGCATTCGCCGCAGGTGGCGGCGCGGGCGGACGTGCAGCTGCGCATCGCCAAGGAGGTTTCCGGCGCGGGCGAGGAGCGCGCGACGCGCACGCGGGTGGAAGCACTGGACGCGGCAAGCCGTCGCGAGGAGATTGCAAGGATGCTCTCCGCCCACGACATAACGGAAGAAGCGCGGGCGCAGGCGGCGCGACTGCTGGGCGAGACGACGCAAGACGTGTCGGAACAGGGAGGCTGAAACGATGGGCGTTCTTGACTACGACGAATTGCGCCGCAAGCCGGTGGAGGAGCTGACCCGCGAGGAGGCGGCGAAGGAGCTGGAACGACTGGCGAAGGAGATCGCCGAGCACGATTATCACTATTACGTCGAGAACGCCCCGGTCATCACGGACGCCGAATATGACGCGCTCAGGCGGCGCAACGAGGCCATCGAGGCGCGCTTCCCCGATCTCATCCGCCCCGATTCCCCATCGCGCCGGGTGGGTGCACCGCCGGCGGCGGGCTTCCGCAAGGTGAAGCACGCGGTGCCCATGCTGTCGCTGAAGGATGCCTTCTCAGAACGGGAGGTGTACGACTGGGACAGGCGGGTGCGGAAGTTTCTGGGCCTTTCGGCGGACGAGAAGATCGTGTTCACGGCGGAGCCGAAGTTCGACGGCCTTTCGTGCAGTCTGCGCTACGAGAAAGGCGCGCTGGTGCTGGCCGCCACCCGCGGCGACGGTTACGAGGGCGAGGACGTTACCGCCAATGCGCGCACCATTCGCGACATACCGCAGCGGCTTCACGGGCCGGACATTCCGGACGTGCTGGAAATCCGCGGCGAGGTTTACATGCCCATCTCCTCTTTCATGAAACTGAACGAGGAACAGCAGAAGAAGGGCGAGAAACCGTTCGCCAATCCTCGCAACGCGGCGGCCGGCTCCCTGCGCCAGCTCGACCCGACGGTCACGGCGCAGCGCAATCTCGGCTTCTATTGCTGGGGGTTCGGCGAGATCTCGGCCATGCCGGCGGCGACACAGGCGAATTTCTACGATTATTGCAGGCGCTGGGGCATTCCCGTGAGTGATTTGCTCGAAGTGCACGATTCGGTGGATGCGCTCATCGACTATCACGCGCGCATGCTGGAGCGGAGGCCGAATCTCGACTTTGACATCGACGGCGTCGTCTACAAGGTGAACCGTTTCGACTGGCAGGAGCGACTGGGCTTCGTGCAGCGCAATCCGCGCTGGGCCATCGCCCACAAGTTCCCCGCGCACCGCGGCATCACGGTGCTGCAGGACATCCAGATTCACGTCGGGCGCACCGGGGCGCTGACGCCGGTGGGAATGCTGGAGCCGGTGACCATCGGCGGTGTTGTCGTTTCACGGGTGTCCCTGCACAACGAGGATTACATAAAGGGCATCGGCAGTGACGGGCGGTCCATTCGCGACGGCAAGGACATCCGCATCGGTGACACGGTGGTGGTGGAACGCGCGGGCGACGTGATTCCGCAGATCGTGGACGTGATCCTGGAGAAGCGGCCGCCGGATGCGAAGCCCTATCAGTTTCCGGATCATTGCCCGGTGTGCGGCTCGAAGGCTGTGCGCGAGTTCAACCCGCGCACGGGAAAGCTGGATTCGGTGCGCCGCTGCACCGGCGGGCTGTATTGCCCGGCGCAGGTGGTGGAAAGGCTGAAGCACTTCGTCTCCAAGCGGGCGTTCGACATCGACGGGCTGGGCGAGAAGGCCATCGAGCAGTTCTTCGACCACAAGTTCATCCGCACGCCGGCAGACATCTTCACGCTGGAGGAGCGCGAGAAAAAGGGCGAGATCTGCATCCACTGCCTGGAGGGCTGGGGCGAGAAGA
>JALUAB010000057.1 GCA_027051195.1 Hyphomicrobiales bacterium | reverse complement strand
TGAAGGGGCGGGTGGCACGGGTGGAGGGCGAAACACTCGTGCATGTGCGTTATGGGTTCGAGCGCTATTACGCCCCGCAGAAACGGGCACAGGAACTGGAGCGGCTGGTGCGCGGGCGCTGGCGTTTCGACCGGGAGCGGAAACGGATGGTGCCGGTGCAGGGCGCAATGCCGCCGGGCATCATCCTGAGAGTGGGCGCGGAGGGCGGGGGCGCCATCATCGGCTGGTTAATCAATGGCAGGCGGGTGCCGGACGAGCAGCTTTTCTGAGGATGGCGCGTAGCCTACCAGCTTTCCTCGAACATCCTCACCGCCCGGTTCATTTCCGTCAGAATCCTCTCGCTCATGGTCTGCAGGGCCTTCAGGTCGGCCTTTTCGGGCGGGGTTTGCAGCATGGGGCGGTATTGCGCCCACAGCGCCACGACCTTCTCCAGCTGCGCGCGAATGGCGGGATCTTTCGTGCCCGGAAGTCCCTGTCCGGGGTCGCCGTTCAGCAGGCCCTTCAGCGTCTGGCCGAACAGCGCGATGGTCTTGCGCATTTCGGCACGGTTTGCGTCCGGTGCGATGCCATAGGCGGCCAGCAGGTATTCCTTGGCCATCTTCTGGGTGAGCATGCGCTGGCGACCGGCGAGGTTGATGACCACCGCCAATTCGGCCGTGTCGGCGCCGGAGGCGCGCTCGAACATCTTCACCGCCCGGTTCATCTCCGCCAGCAGCGGCAGGTTCAGCCGCGCGATGGTTTCGATGCTGGCGCGGTCGGCCTCCTTCGCCTTGCCGAGGCGGATGACGACGGGCAGGAAGTCCTTCCACAGCGCCCGCACCTTCTGCAGCTGCTTCAGGATGGCCGGATCGTGCGCGGATGCCAGGTTCTGTTCCGCGTCGCCGTGCATCAGGCCTTGCAGCGTGCGGTCGAACAGTTGCGCCGTCTGCAGCATCTTCAGGCGTGATTTCGCCGGCTCCACCTTCAGGGCATAGAGCAGGGCCTCCTTGCTCATCTTCTGGGTGAGCATGCGCTGGCGGCCGGAGAGATTGATCTGGCGCGCCAGTTCATTGGTGGCCTGTTGCACGATGGAATCGAGCTGGACGAGGTCGATGCCCTGCGCCTGAACGGATGAGGTGACGGCGCCCGCCAGGGCGGCCGAAATGGCGATGAAGGCGATGATACGGCCCATGACAGATCTCTTTCATGCCTGGCCCCGGCCATGATCCGCCTTGCCAGCTGCGGGCGGGGAAGCCCTTGATTTCCATCAAGCGGAGAGTGGTTTCGAAAAACATGGTCAACGGGCGCGCTGGCGGAAGAACACAGGCGTGTAGCCCAGCGCAAAAGCCAGCAGCGCGGCGGCGGTGAAGGTGCCGGATGCGTGCCACGCGGGCATGGGCGGCAGCATGGCGGCGAGCACGCGCAGCGCGCCGCCGGCGATGGCCAGCAGATAGATGATGGTGGTGAGCCTGTCGGCGGCGAGCGGCAGGCCGGAATGGCCGCGGCTGGCGCGGGTCATGACCGCCAGCGTCATGGTGACGATGGCCCCGGCGGTGAGCGCGTGCAGGGCGTCCGTGACGGGCAGCGGGCCGACGATGGCGGCGGTCATGAGCAGCATCCAGACGGAGAGCCACAGGTAGCCCACGTGCAATATCCACACCAGCGGCTCCTTCGCCGCCGCCCAGCCGCGCCAGCGATACAGCCGGGCGAGATGGAGCAGTCCGGCCAGCGCGAACAGCGCGCCGGTGACGGCATGCTCAGGCAAGGCGACCCACAGCGCCAGCGTGCCCGTGGCAAGGAGGACGGCGGCCTTGTCGAAGCCGCTGAAGGATGCGGGCAGGGCGGGTTCGTCGCGCACGCCCTGTTTCATCAGCCAGTTGCGTGTGAAGGAGGGCACGATGCGTCCGCCGATGAGCATGATCAGCCCGGCGGCCACCGCCAGCGCCAGCCGTTCGGCGAGCAGGGCGGTGGGCCAGCCGAACAGGAATTCGGCATGGTAGAGCAGGTTGGCCACCGCCAGCAGGCTCACCAGCGCCGCGACGATGATGTTGCGCCGGTTGTCGCCGGCGATGATCTCGCGCCAGACGAGGAAGGCGAACAGCGGAAGAAAGGCGGCATCGATGACGATGGCGGACAGTGGTGCAAGGGCGGAGAGAAACATGGCCGCGCGGCCGGCCAGCCACAGCAGGAACAGCAGCATCAGCGGCCTGCCGGAAAGCGGCATGCGGCCGGTCCAGTTGGGTACGGCGGTGAGGAGAAAACCGGTCATGGCGGCGGCGAAGTAGCCGAAAAGCATCTCGTGCACGTGCCAGTCACGCGGGGCGAAGTGCGTGGGCGGCATGGCCGCGCCGACGAGCATCAGCAGCCAGAACAGCAACATCAGCCCGCCCATGAGCCCGGCGCCGAAGAAGAACGGCCGGAAGGCGCGGGAGAAGAAGGCCTCCCACGATAGGGGGGAGCTTGCGGGCGTGGCGTTCGCCGGTTGCATGGCCGTTTCACCTCCTGCCGTCATGTGGTGTCGTCGGCGATGATGCATACTACCGCCCGCCCGGGAAGGGAACGGGCGATGGTCAAGTTTTCGCAGCCTGTCCGCTCACCAGGAGCCGGTGTTGGGCATGCTGGCCCAGGGCTCCTTCGGTGGCAGCGGCTCGCCCTTCTGCAGCAGTTCGATGGAGATGCCGTCGGGCGACTTGACGAAGGCCATGCGGCCATCGCGCGGCGGGCGGTTGATGGTCACGCCGCCGTCCATCAGGCGCTGGCAGGTTTCGTAGATGTCGTCCACGGCAAAGGCGATGTGGCCGAAGTTGCGGCAGCCCTGCGTATATTCGTGTTCGTCCCAGTTGAAGGTCAGCTCCAGCTCCACGTCCGGGTTCTCCGGAGCTGCGAGAAAAATGAGCGTATAGCGGCCCTTTTCGTTGTCCTTGCGCCGGGTTTCCCTCAGTCCCAGCAGGTCGCAATAGAAACGGAGCGATTCCTTGATGTCGCCGATGCGCACCATGGTGTGCAGAAAGCGCATGTCCGACCTCCCTTTTTCCGGACTGACGCTGGCATTCATGCCACCGGAATGTTGTCGATGAGGCGCACCCCGTCCAGCCGCGCGGCGGCGAGAATGCGCAGGGGTTCCGTTCTCTGATCCTTCACGGGGCGGAGCGTTTCCGCATTGCGCACCACGAAATAGTCCACCTCGAAGCCGGCGTCGATGAGTGCCTGGCGGCCGTCGAAGGCCACGGCCTCGGCTGAGACGCCCTGTTTCAGGCGTTTCGCGGCGCGCTCCAGTTCCTCGTATATCAGCGCCGCCGTCTTTCGCCGTTCGGGAGAGAGATAGGCGTTGCGCGAGGACAGCGCCAGCCCGCTTTCCTCGCGCACAGTGGGCACAGGAACGATCTCCACCGGCAAGCCGAGATCGCGCGTCATGCGCCGCACCACGAGGAGCTGCTGGTAGTCCTTCTCGCCGAACGGGGCGAGGTGGCAGCCGGAAGCGATGAACAGCTTCGCCACCACCGTGGCCACGCCGTCGAAATGGCCTGGACGGTGGGCGTCTTCCAGCCCCGCCCTGGCCGGACCTTCCACGTGCACGGTGGTGCAGAAGCCCGGCGGATACAGCTCCTCCGCCCGCGGCAGCCAGGCGAGATCCGCCTTCGCCGCGCGCAACTTCTCCAGATCGGCCTCCTCGTTGCGCGGGTAACGGTCGAAATCCTCGCCCTTGCCGAACTGGAGCGGATTGACGAAAATGGAGACGATGACGATGTCGGCCCGTCGTTTCGCCGTTTCGACGAGTTTCATGTGCCCTTCGTGCAGCGCGCCCATGGTGGGCACCAGCGCGATGGTGTATCCGAGATCGCGCCATGCGTCGCAATGCAAACGCAGTTCGTCGCCCGTGCGGGCGATTTCCATCTTCTTCATACGGCCGTCCTCCCCTGCAAGTGCAGACGAGTATAATGCACAAAAATGAGGCAAAGGCGAGAGAACCACGATGACGCGGAAACCGCCCACAACCCGTGAAAATGCCGCACCCGCTGCATCGCGTGCGGAGGAGGTGGAGCGCTTTCTCGAACAGGTGCAACGCATGCCGAAGCCGGCGCGGCCTGCCGGTGCGCGCGGGCGCCTGATCTTTTCGCTGGACGCCACCATGAGCCGCCAGCCCACCTGGGACAGGGCGCAGCACCTGCAGGCGGAGATGTTCCACGCAGCGGCGGAGCTGGGCGGGCTTTCCGTGCAGCTGGTCTATTACCGCGGCTTCGATGAATGCCGGGCGTCGAAATGGGTGGAGGATCCGCGACGGCTGGCCGACCTCATGAGCCGCATCGACTGCCGCGGCGGATACACGCAGATCGGCCGCGTGCTGGGGCACATTCGCAGGCAGGCGGAAAAGCGCCGTGTGGCGGCGGCGGTGCACATTGGCGACGCCTGCGAGGAAAACATCGACGAATTGGCGCAGAAGGCTGGCGAGATCGCGCTGCTGGGCGTGCCGGTATTCATGTTCCAGGAGGGGCATGATCCGGTGGCGAGCGCGGCATTTTCCGAGATCGCACGCATCACCGGCGGCGCGCACTGCCGCTTCGACGAAGGATCGGCGGCGCAGCTGAAGGAGTTGCTCTCTGCCATCGGCGCCTATGCCGCGGGTGGGCTGGCGGCGCTGGAGCATCGCTCCGATGCCGGCGCGCGGCTGCTGCTGGAGAACCTCAAGCGGTAAGGGCGGGGCCGTGTTATAAGGCCGGCATGGTGCGCATTCTTCCATTCATCCTGCTGCTGTTGCTGGCATGGCTGGCGCTGAGGTGGTTCGTGAAGGCGCCGCCGGCGCAGGTGGCGCGCATGTTGCGCCAGTGGGG
>JALUAB010000056.1 GCA_027051195.1 Hyphomicrobiales bacterium | reverse complement strand
GCCACCTTCCAGATAGGCGGCGCGCACCTCTTCCTTCGCCAGCAGCTCCTCGCCGGTGCCGCTCATGGTGACGCGGCCGTTCACCAGCACATAGCCGCGGTGCGCCAGCTTGAGCGCATGGAAGGCGTTCTGCTCCACCAGGAAGATGGTCATGTTGTGCTTCTCGTTGAGCTCCTTGAGCACCTGGAAGACCTGCTTCACCAGCAGCGGGGCGAGGCCCAGCGACGGTTCGTCCAGCATCAGGAAGCGCGGATGGCCCATGAGCGCGCGGCCGATGGCCAGCATCTGCTGCTCGCCGCCGGAAAGGGTGCCGGCGCGCTGGTTCTGGCGCTTCTCGAGAATGGGAAAGAGCGAATAGACGAAGGCGAGGTCGTCGTCGAAGTGGCTGTCCACCGCCAGCTCCGCGCCCAGCTGGAGATTCTCCAGCACCGTCATGCGCTGGAAGATGCGGCGCCCCTCCGGCACCAGAGAGAGGCCCATGCGGGCAATGTGGTGCGTCGGTTCGTCGGTGATGTCACGGCCGTCGAAGATGATGCGGCCATTCTTCGCCCGCGGACGGCCGAAGATGCTCATCATCAGCGTGGACTTGCCGGCGCCGTTGGCGCCGATCATGGTGACGATCTCGCCATAGTGCACGTCCAGCGAAACGTCGCGCAAGGCCTGAATGTGCCCGTAATAGGCATCCACATTCTGCACCTGCAGGATGGGGGGCGAATCGGTCATTGTGCGCCTCCCGTCGCCTGTTCCACTTCCTCGTCCTCCACGCCGAGATAGGCGGCGATCACCGCCGGGTCGTTGCGCACCTCCTCCGGCGTGCCCTCGGCGATCTTCTTGCCGTAATCGAGCACGACGATGCGGTCGGAAATCTTCATCACCACCCCCATGTCGTGCTCAATGAGCAGGATGGAGATGTTTTCCTCGTCGCGTATGGAAACGAGCAGCCGGTTCAGCTCCTCCGATTCCTTCGGGTTCAGGCCGGCGGCGGGCTCGTCCAGGCACAACAGCTTCGGCCGGGTGCACATGGCGCGCGCGATCTCCAGCCGGCGCTGGGCGCCATAGGGCAGGCTGCCGGCGGGGTCGTCGGCATGGGCCAGCAGTCCCGTCCTGTCCAGCCAGTATTTGGCCAGCTCCACCGCATCGTTCTCCTTCGGACGGTAGAGGTGCGGCATGAACACCGCCAGCAGCGAATAACCGGAGGCGTGCATGAGCGTGTTGTGCTGTGCCACCAGCAGGTTCTCCAGCACCGTCATGCCGGTGAACAGGCGGATGTTCTGGAACGTCCTGGCCACCCTCGCGAACCGGTTGATGCGAAAATCGTCCAGCCGTTCCAGAAAATAGGTGGTGCCGTCCTCATGGGTGAGGGTGAGCCGTCCGGTGGTGGGCTTGTAGAAGCCGGTGATGCAGTTGAACACCGTGGTCTTGCCGGCGCCGTTGGGGCCGATGATGGAAGTGATATGCCCGCGCTCGGCGACGAAGGAAAGGTCGTCGATGGCCACCAGGCCGCCGAAGCGCATGGTCATGTGTTCCACGGTCAGGATCGGCGTCGCGCTCATCCGCTGCCCTCCCCGACATATTCACGCGAAATGGCTTTCTTCTCCTTGCCCAGAAAGATGGTGGGCGTGCGCGAGCCAACGAGTCCGCGCGGTTTCCACACCATGATGACCACCATCAGCAGGCCGAACAGCAGCATGCGGTATTCGCCGGGGTCGAAGTGCTCCACCCCGAAGTTGGTGGCCACGAATTCCTGAAGCCACTCCATGTTGCGCAGGGCCTCGAAGCCGCCGATCATCACCACCGCCGCCAGTGCCACGCCGATCTGGCTGCCCAGCCCGCCCAACACGACGATGGCCAGGATGATGGCGGATTCGATGAAGGTGAAACTCTCCGGCGATATGAAGCCCTGACGGGTGGCGAAGAAGGAACCGCCCAGGCCGCCAAAGAAGGCGCCGATGGCGAAGGCGGTGAGCTTGGTGTTGGTGGTGTTGATGCCCAGCGTGCGGCAGGCGATCTCGTCCTCGCGCATGGCCTCCCAGGCGCGCCCCACCGGCAGGCGGCGCAGCCGGTTGGTGACGAAATAGGTGATCATCGCCAGCACCAGGATGATGTAATAGAGAAAGATGATGCGGTGCATGGGCGAGAATTCGATGCCGAAGAACCCGTGGAAGGTGTTCTCGCCGAAACGCTTGAATTCCAGGCCGAAGAAAGTGGGGCGCGGAATGCCTGAGATGCCGTCCGGCCCGCCGGTGACCTCCTGCCAGTTCAGCAGCACCACGCGGATGATCTCGCCGAAGGCGAGTGTGACGATGGCCAGGTAATCGCCACGCAGGCGCAACACCGGAAAGCCCAGGATCATGCCCCAGATGGCGGCGAGAAAGCCGGCCAGCGGCAGCACCGTCCAGAAGCCCAGCCCGAAGGTCTTGGCCAGCAGGGCGTAGGAATAGGCGCCCACGGCGTAGAAGGCCACATAGCCGAGATCCAGCAGGCCGGCGTAGCCCACCACCACGTTCAGCCCCCAGCCCAGCAGCACATAGGTGAGCACGAGGATGGCGATGTCCATGTGATAGCGCTGGATGCCGGGGATGAAGGGCAGCACGAAGGCCAGGATCACCAGCCCCACCCCCAGCCAGAGAAGCCGCTGCCCAACGACGCCGGAGATGCGCCCGCTGGCGGCGGAAAGAGCGCGCGGCAGGGCGGCGCCCTCCTTCCACCAGAACAGGCGCAGCAGAAAGCGCCCGACGCCGACGATGAGAAAGGCATTGAGCACCCAGTGCCAGCGGTATTCCAGAACCAGGCCGCCCGGCGCGTCCACCGTGCGCACGCCGAGAATGAAGGACGCCAGCACGGCGGCCAGCAGCCCGGCCATGAAGGATTCCACCAGCGCATCCTTCAACGGGTTGCGGCGCGGTGCGTGCGTGTGCGCGGCGGATGCCGTCGCGGTTCCTGCCGATGCTTCGCTCATGGTCCGGTTCCCTTCGCGCCCGTTGCCTCAGACCTTTTCCACCTCCGGTTTGCCGAGCAGACCGGAGGGCAGGAAAATGAGCGTGATGGCGAGAATGGAGAAGGCCGCCACATCCTTGTATTCGATGGTGAAATAGGCCGACCACATGGTTTCGATGAGGCCAATGATGAGGCCGCCCAGCATGGCTCCCGGCAGCGATCCGATGCCGCCCAGCACAGCCGCGGTGAACGCCTTGATGCCGGCAATGAAGCCTATGTAGAAGTCGATGACGCCGTAGTAGAGCACGAACATCAGCCCCGCCACCGCCGCCAGCGCCGCGCCGATGACGAAGGTGAGCGAGATGGTGCGATCGACATTGATGCCCAGCAGCGCGGCCATGGTGGCGTCCTGCTCCGTGGCGCGCTGGGCGCGGCCCAGCGGCGTCTTCGCAATGACCCAGGCGAAGATGGCCATGAGAACGATGGTCACCAGCATGATGATGATCTGGATGTTGGAGAGCTGCACCACGAAGCCGTCCGGCGAGGTCATGAGAGTGTAACCATCGGTGATGACGGGCGGTATGGCCTTGGTGCGCGCGCCCTGCGCCAGCTGCACGTAGTTCTGCAGAAAGATGGACATGCCGATGGCGGTGATCAGCGGCGCCAGGCGGAAACTGCCGCGCAAGGGCCTGTAAGCCAGGCGCTCCACCGTCCAGCCATAGGCGGCGGTGATGACCATGGCCACGATCAGCACCAGCAACAGCACCAGCGGTATCCACGTGACCCCCAGACCGATGAGAATGAGAAACACGATGAGGGAGACGAAGGCGCCGATCATGAAGATGTCGCCGTGGGCGAAGTTGATCATGCCGATGATGCCATAGACCATGGTGTAGCCGATGGCGATGAGCCCATAGATGGAGCCAAGCGTCAGCCCGTTGATCAGCTGCTGCAGGAAATATTCCATGGCCCCTCTCCCTGTTGGCGTGGCCGATTTCCTGGAAACGTGGCGGGAAGATCATCCGGCGGTGGCGCCCCCCTGACGCCACGCCGAAAGTCTGCCGCCGCTTTTAGCGCCCACGCCCGCCCCTGACAACAGCAAATCAGCGTAACGGCGGCAACTTTTTACAACCGCTCCGAAGGAATGGTGCAGCGGTAACCATTTTCGCAGGCGGCGCCCCCACAAAACCACCGCCGGTGCTACCCAGAAGGCAGGCCGCAACGGGAGAGGAAGGCGTCATGACCATCCAGCAGGCAACGCGCGATGCGCATCACGACATCACCTGGCTCGTGGGTGCGCTGGCCCGCGCGCTGTTCGAGCGGTCGGAAACGTGCGGGGCGGTGCTGCCGGCTCTGGAAAAGGTGGCAGCATGCGACTTCAACGCGCCGCTGGCGTCCCTTTCTCCAATGCTGGCGCCAGCCTGCCGCGGCCTGCCGGAAGCCACCATCGCGGCGCTGGAGGTTTCGGAGGAAGCGGCCATGGCGCTGGCCGCCTCGCTGGAGCATCTGCGCTGGCAGGGCAACGGTGAAAAATGGGCGGCGGCGCAGGTGCTGGGGCCGGAAGGCCCGATAGGGCACAGGCAAGCGCGCATGGCCGTGCTGGTGGCGGAAGCGGGCGTGGTGGCGCCACTGGGGAATACGACTCCGCTGGTGTTCGTATTGTCCGGCGCGGCGCAGATCGTGGACGAGAACGGCGCCCTGCGCCACCTCGCCCCCGGTGAGGTGCGCGCCGCCCATGGCGGCGAACTGGCGGTGACCGGCGAACGGCCCCTGCTGGCGGTGATGCTGGACGTCTGAACTTTTCTGCGCTGAAGCGCGACCGCCCACCACCCCGCGCCCCCGCCCAACCTCCCGATATGATGACAAGTGGTT
>JALUAB010000055.1 GCA_027051195.1 Hyphomicrobiales bacterium | reverse complement strand
GGTCTTCCTCCTCCCTGATTTTGCTTCAGGCTGGTTGCGTAGTGAAAGCGCAAGCGCGGGATGCGCCAGCGCCTGATCGGGGTATGATCAATGTCAAACACTATGACCAAACGCGGCGCTTGGCAACCATTTCGAAACCGGAAGAGAGCGCGCCGGCCGCGTTCATGAGGTCGCATCCCGCAACAGGCGCCGGATGGCGGCGACGGCGCGGGCGTGCTCTTCCTCCACCAGCCGCATCAGGCCCCCGGGGCGGGGGATGGAATCAAGCGGCTGACCAAACCAGCCCGCGAACCCCTCGCGCACGAGGTAGCCGGCGAATCCGGCCTTGTCCTGCCGGGGCTGGAACAGTCCACGGCGGTTGAATCCGTCGGCCAGCCGATGCAGCGGCCCGCAGATGCCGCCGCAGGCGAGCAAGGCGGCGGGGATTCCGCGCAAACGCTCCGGCAGGTCACGCTGCTCCCGCAGCCGCCAGATCAACGCCGGAGGGCCGGCGGAGGCGGCTTCCGCCATCATGGAAAGGGAATCGATGGTGACGATGATGCCATCCGCGATTCCGAGATAGGCGGCATATGGATTTTCCCGGTCGCGCCCCCAGACGAAGGCATGGTGCGGAACCTCGGCAAGGCTGGCCAGCAGTCTTTCGGCGCTGGCCGCCGGCGTGCGCGGCGTCGTGGAAAGCAGCACGCTGCCGCCCATCCGGCGCGCCAGGGCGGCGACGGCCGCTCCCAGCTCCTCCGCTTCCGCGGGGGTGAAACGCCACGGCGGACTGACGCCACCCGCCAGCAGGGCCAGCCGTGGCGCGGGCAAGTGCGCCAGCCGATCCCGCCACGCATCTGCGGCCTCGCGAAACTTACGCCTGTCGAAGGCATGCAGGGGCGCACGCAGGACAAGCACATTGGGGGCGTTTGGCGGATGAAACGGAGGTGCGGTGATGACGAGGTCGAATTTCTCCGGCGGCAGGGCGGGGCGCACGAAGTTCACCAGTTTCGTGCGGCCGCCGCCTTGCCGGCCGATCCAGAGGGCGGCGGCCTGCGCGCCGCGGCCGGCGCAGAAGACCACATCCGGCCAGGGCGGACGCAACAGCGCACGGGCCTGTTCATCCACTCCCTTCAGGCTTGGCCCCAGGAAGGCGGGCCAGCGCGGCAGATCCTCCTTCCTGCGCGCCAGCGTGATGACGCCGACCCGCGCCTCCGGGATGGCGGCAGCCACGGCCTGCATCTGGTGCAGGTCTCCGCGATGGCCGGTATCGAGAATCCAGATGGTGGCCAAGGAAAAGATCTCCAACGATGCCAGGGCAGCGTCGAGCGCACCTTTGCCAGCTCGTGGACGCAGGTCAACAGGCAAAAGTCAAACGCCGCCGGACGAACCGGCGGCGCCTGTGGATGTCAATGCGGGTCCTTTCCGGGCGACGCCTCAGGCGGCCGCCTGCTCCGGCGTGGGCGGCGGCACCTGCCGGATGATCTCCATCACCTCGTCCAGCGGCGGGGTCCGGCGGAGCACCTCGCGGGCATCGTGACGCACGTGATTGTGGGCCATTTCGTGCTCCAGCATCTCCTCGGTCACCAGCCCCTCGTCCATGGCGCCCTTGAGCAGGGCGAAGAAGAGCATCTCCTGGTTCGGGTCGGGATGCGGCTTGTATCGGCCGAGCAGGCCGTAATCGCCAAAGATCTTGCGGCGCAGCTTCATCAGCGGCCTGGTTATGGCCAGCCCGAAAAGCCGGTCGTTGGGGATGAAGTCCACCGGCAGGCCGGTCTTCCAAGGCTGATGACGGCGGCGCGTGGTATGCAGGGCCTTGGTGGCGCTGGTGAGCACGTCGAAATCGTTCCACTCGTTCTCCAGCAGGCCGATGGTGGACTGGTCTTCGTCCATCAGCGTGATCCAGCGGGCATAGTCGCGCTTGCCCTGGAACATCTCGTCGAACATGCGCGGCACGTCCCAGTGGCGCAGCCTGGCGTTGTCCAGCAGCATGACGGAAGAGGCCCACATGCCCTTCTTGCCCTTCCAGCCGGCGCGCTTGCGGGCCAGAATGGCCTTGCCGCCCATGTCGCGGCTGAACAGCTCCCAGATGTCGGCGATGATGAAGATGTCCGGGTCGATGACCACGGAGCGCCCCTCGTATTCCATCAGCGCGGGCGGCATGAAGCGGGTGGTCGTGAACGACTGGAGATCATCATACCGCCAGATGCGCCATTCCCCCTCGCGCAGGTACTTCCTGCCATCGTATTCGCGATACCAGGGGAAGTCCTTCATGTGCATGATGCGCACGTCGAACTTGTCATTGTGCTCGGAAAAGCGGCGCGCGGCATATTCCGCCACCAGGGCGCCGACGATCTGCTTGTGATTGGTCTGGATGAACAGGCAGGCCTTCATGGCTATTCTCCGTGCTGGCAACGGTGAAAGGATATTTCATTCCTCCTCCTTCCTGCCGTTAAGTAGCACAGGCCGTTTTTCCGCACAATGGAAGGGAGGCTGCGCTGGCGCCGTTCGCACCGCCGCTTGCATTGCAACGAAAGAGCGGGCTAGTAGGTGCCGACCCGAGGGCAAACACGGCGGGCGGACTTCCTTGTACCAGCAACTGAAAAGCCTCGCGGACGTTCTGGCGCATCTGGGAGCGCGACGGGCGTTGCTGCTGTTCGGGGCGCTGCTGTTCAACAGCTTTCTGGAGGGGCTGGGAATCGCCACGCTGGTGCCGCTTCTGGTGTTCGCCCTGGGGCAGGATGGTGGCGGCATGCCGCCGTTCGCACGAGAGGTGCTCGGCTTTCTCGAAAACGCGGGGCTGCCCGTGGACGCCTGGTCTCTCGCCTTTCTGGCCGCGGGCATACTGGTGGTGCGGGAGATCATCGGGTTCGGCATTCTCGTGTACGCGGGCTTCATGATCACGGACATCGCCACGAAACTGCGGCGTCAGTTGCTGACGGCCGTTGTGGAAGCGCGCTGGACGTGGTTTCACGACATGCAGCTGGGCGGCATGGCCATTTCGCTGGCGCAGTTCACGTCCTTTGGCGCGCAGGCCATGGAGCAGGCGGTGAAGGCGCTGACCATCCTGTTCCGCACGCTCGTTTACATCGCCCTGATCCTGCTGGTCTCGCCCGCCCTTTCCGTGGTCATGGGAGTCGCCGGCCTGCTGCTGATGGGGCCACTGCTGCTGTTGCGCTTCATGCAGAAATTCGGTCGCAAGTATGCCGGTTCCACCCAGGATCTGAGCAGCCATTTCGCCGACGTTTTCGCCTCCATCAAGACTTTCAAGGCGATGGGGATGGAAAGGGGCATACGCCCGCTGCTGGATCATTTCATCGCGCGCATGCGCAAGCTGCGGCGCCGGATACTGCTCACCGAGCACGGCATGACGGCGCTGCAGAACATTCTGGCCATCATCATGATGTTCGCCACTCTTTATGTGGCCATCTACTGGCTGAACATCTCCACGGTGGAGGTGGGCGTGGTGGCGGGCCTGATGGTGAGCGTGGTGAAAAACCTCACCCGCGTGCAGAAATATTTCCAGATGACGGTGCAGCTCGCTCCGTATCTGGAGCGCGTGGACGAGATCATCCATTCCGCCCGCGAGGCACGGGAAGTCGTTCACGACGGCAAACCGCCCAGCCTGCAGCGGGGCATCACTTTCGAGGACGTTCATTTCTCGCATCCCGGCAAGCCGGTGCTGCAGGGCGTGAATTTCACCATGCCGGCGCGGCGCATAACGGTGCTCACCGGACCTTCCGGCGCCGGCAAGACCACCATCGTGGATCTCGTCATCGGGCTGCAGAAGCCCCAGGCCGGGTGCATTCTCATAGACGACACACCGCTGGAGGACATCGATCTCGCCGCCTGGCGGCGCATGATCGGTTACGTGCCGCAGGAGCTGATCCTGCTTTCCGGCAACGTGCGGGACAACATCACGCTGGGCACGCACACCACGGATGAACGGGTCTGGCATGCCCTGGAGCTGGCGGGCGCGGCGGATTTCGTGCGGGAACTGCCGGAGGGGCTGGACACGGACCTGGGCGAACGCGGCGTGAAACTCTCCGGGGGGCAGCGGCAACGGCTGTCGCTGGCCCGGGCGCTGGTGCGCGAACCGGCGCTGCTCATCCTGGACGAGGTGACCTCGGCGCTGGATCCGGAAACAGAACGAAAGCTGGTGCGGCAGATCAGCCAACTGGCCAGCGACCGGCGCATCACCGTCATTGCCATCACGCACACCCCGGCCTGGCAGGGCGTGGCCGACCTGCTGCTGCATCTGGAGCATGGAAAAGTCCGCATTCAGGATACAGATGCGGTGTCACGCGGCGATTGACCGGCATGGAAGAGACCTGCCATCATTGTACCCGGGCCCGCGTAGCGGGCGCCGGACGCAAACGGGAGACCGGCATGACGATGATTTTCAAGACTCTCATTCTGCACGCAGGACGGGCCATGCTCATTCCGGTTGTGGCGGTGGCTCCGATGCTGGCGAAGGCACAGGCGGGGGAGGTCATCGTGACCCGCTCGGTGGAAGGCGCCTTCGAGGACGTGATCCAGGATGTGGAAGACGCTATCGTCAACCAGGGGCTCAAGATCACCTACCGGGCCGATATCGCCGGCATGCTGGCGCGCACGGGCAAAGACCTGGGAGCGAAGGAGAGCATCTACAGGGGCGGGCAGGTGTTGCAATTCTGCTCCGCCAGGCTATCGCGCGAGGCGATGCTGGCCGATGCCGGCAACATCGCCTTCTGCCCCTATGGCGTGTTCGCCTACGAGACGACGAAGAAGCCGGGCGTAGTGGTTATAGGATACAGAAAATTGCCGGTGGATGCCGCCGGCAGCGAAGCATCGCGCAAGGCGCTGGCGGCCATCAACCGGCTGCTGGAGAGGATCCTGCGCGAAGCCGCGGAGTTCTGACAC